>NZ_WHPN01000355.1 GCF_009735685.1 Streptomyces lycii
CCCGCCCGCCCGTGTGCTCCCGCGAACGCGGGAGAGGTGCCGTCCTACGGCCCGATGTCGTCCCGCGGTTCCCGGGCCACCGTGCGGCCCGAGTCGCGGGCGCTGCCGCCCACCTGCCGCGCGTGGTCCCGCGCGTCCTGCTGGGTGGTGCGTGCGGCACCGGCGGCCGTGTGCTTGACCTCGTCGGCGGCGTGCCGGGCCACCTCCGTCGCTCCTTCCTTCAGATGCTGGGCGGACTCCGCGGCCACCGAGCGAACGGGCTCCACGGCAGGGCCGGCCCGCTCGGCCATCCGGGAGACGGCTCGCTTCTCCGCCTCGGAGTCCGGGATCAGCGAGGCACCGAGCATGCCCGCGCCGAACGCGATGACACCGGCGGCCACCGGGTTGGACTCGGTGCGCCGCGTCGCCTCGTGGGGTGCTTGGCGCGCCGCCCCGGACGCCTGCCCGGCCCCGTGCCGTACGGTCTCGGCCGCGTGCCCGGAGGTCTCCCGCACGGACTCCTTCGCGTGCCGGCCGCGTTCGCGTGCCTCCTCCTTGCCGTGACCGGCGCCGCCCCGTACGCGCTCCCGGGCTCCGCCGACCACCTCGCGCATCCGTTCCCGGCGGCGGTGCGCCATCCGGCGCGGGCTCGTGCGGTCGGCGAGCTGGTCGATGTCGTCGGTCAGGTCCTTGCGGGTCGACTCGATGTCCGCCCTTATCCGGTCCGGTTCGTCGGGTGACGTGCCCATTGCGCGTCCTCCTTCAGCGTTTCCATGGTCTGCTCCGGTTTCGGCGAGAACTCCCGCATCCGGGCGCGGCCCATCAGGAACATCACGCCGCCGATGAGCGCCCACACCGCGGTGACGATCAGCGCTGCCCAGCCCGGGTCCATGAGGTTGGCCAGTCCGAAGACGGCCGCCAGCGACAGGAACAGCGCGACCATGTAGCCCGCGAAGCCCGCACCGCCGAACATTCCGGCGGCCTTGCCCGCCCGCGACGCCTCGGTGCGCACCTCCGTCTTGGCGAGTTCGACCTCCTGGCCGATCAGCTTGCGCAGGTCCGCCGTCACCTTGGCGACGAGTTCGCCGACGGACGGTTCCGCGCTGCCGTCTCCCATGGCGTGGCTGCCGCTGTCGGGGCCCAGTCCTCGCAGCAGGTCCGCGCGGTCGCGCTCCACGGCACGGTCGCCGGATCCCTTCGGCGCGGTCAGCGTCATGTCACGTCACCTCCGGGGGCCGTCCCGGTACGCCCGGCCAGTCGGATCCGCGCGCGGGAGAACCGGGTTCGTGTGCCTCGGGGACGCTGCCGCGCCCCGGGTCCCGTCCGCCCACCGGTCCGGTGCGGTCGGTCGCGGGGCCGGGCCGGTCGAGCATCGGGCCCGGCTTGTCCGTCGTCTCCGGGGGCGCGGCGGACCGGTCCCCGTGGGAAGAGGACTTCATGTCCTTGGCCAGCCGCCCCGCGGCGAGCCCGGCGATCGCCGCGCCGCCGAGGAAGACTCCGGGTTTCCTGCGGGCGAAGGACTGCATCTCCTCGGCCAGCCCGCCGGCGCCGCGGCGTTCCAGGAAGTCCGCCGCGCGGTGACCGCCGTCCGAGGCCTTCTGCGCCATGGTGCGGGCCGGGGAGTCCGACGGGGCGTGCTCGGCCATGCCCGCCACGTCGTCGGCCCAGTGCCGGACGGTGTCCGCGGTGCGCCGCAGCTGGCTGTCCGCCTCGGTCATCGCCCGTTGCCGCAGATCGCCGACCGCCGACCCGGCCTGTTCGCGGGCCGTGCCCGCGACCGCCTTGGCCCCGTGCGCGGCGGTGGACCGCACCTCGCTCGCGGCCTGCTTCGCCTCACCGGCCGTCGCTGCGGCCTCCTGCTTGGCCTTCTGCCCGGTCTGCCGTGCAGGCCCGGCATTCGCGTTCGCCGAGTCGCTCATGGGGTGCCTCCTTACGTTCGCCCCACATGGACCATTCAGCCCCCGTGTCGAGGTCACGGGTAACCCACCCATTCAGCATAAAACGGGATGAAATACCGCACATTTTCCCGGACTTCGCCGTGTACCTGCCGTGACAAGCCGCCACCCTGCGCACTCGGGTGGGACGGCCCGCGCCCCGGCCGGACACGGCGACGCCCCCGGAGCCGTGAGGGCTCCGGGGGCGCACCGTCCGCGCGGGCCGTCAGGGCAGTTGCCGGGCCGTCAGCCGGGCCCGGGCCCGCGCCTTCGCGGTGAGAGTGATGCCCGCGTCCAGCGGGATGTCCGTGTCAAGCGACTCCACCTCGTACGCCCGCAGGAACGTCGCCAGCGCGAGTACGGATTCCAGCATCGAGAAGTGCTGGCCGATACAGGCCCGGGGCCCGCCGCCGAACGGCATCCAGGCGTAGCGCGGGCGCCCGGCCTCCCGCTCGGGAGTGAAGCGCTCCGGGTCGAAGCGCTCGGGGTCCTCCCAGTAGCGGGTGTTCCGGTGGATCACCCAGGGGACGACGAGCAGCGTCGCCCCGGCGGGCACCGGGAAGCCGTCGACCTCGGTGTCCGCCACCACTTCCCGGCCTATCGCCGGAGCGGCCGGATAGAGCCGCATCGCCTCCTTGAGCACCTGGGTGAGATACGGCAGCCGGTCGAGGTCCGCCGCGACCGGCGGCCGGCCGCCGAGCACCCGGTCGACCTCCTCGCGGGCCCGCTGCTGCTCCTTCGGATGGTGGCCCAGCAGGTGCAGTGCGAAGGTCAGCGAGGTCGCGGTGGTCTCGTGTCCGGCGAGCAGGAACACGAGGACCTGGTCCCGCACCTCGTCCGCGTCCAGGCTCCCGTCCTCCTCGCTCGCCGCCCGGGAGAGCAGGCTCAGCAGGTCGTCGCCGTCGTCCGTGACCGCGGCGCGGCGCTCGGCGATGATGCGGTCGCACAGCGCGTAGAGATCCGCCTGTGCCCTCGCGGCGGCACGGTTCGCCGGGGTCGGCCACTGCCGCGGAACGGCCACCGGCGCCGTGCCGCGGTCCCGGGTGTACGCGCCGATGACCGGGAAGCTGCGCCGGACCACGTCCACGGCGGCCTCGATGTCCGCGCCGAACAGGATGCGGGTCACCGCGCGGAGCGTGAAACGGGTCATCTCCTCGCTGAGGTCGACCACCGAGCCCGGGGCGTCGCGCCACGCGTCGACGACCGACGAGGCCTCCTCGTACAGCGCGTCGGCGTATCCGTCGACCCGGCGCCGGGTGAACAGCGGCTGCACCAGCCTGCGCTGCCGCACATAGTCCTCGTCCTGGCTGGTCAGCAGACCGTTGCCGAGGGACTGCCGGATCTCCTCGTAGAACTTGTTGTCCTTGCGGAAGTTGGCCGACCGGCTCGCGAGGACCTGCTGGGCGCCCGACGCCGAGAAGACGGCGTAGACGTCGGCCCGCAGTCCCGGCGGGCCGAGCGCGAAGCGGACGACGTCGCCGTGCTCCCGCCAGCCCCGCAGATAGGCGTCCAGCACGTCCCGCCGGAAGTCCGGCAGCGACCCCAGCAGCAGCGATCCCTTCGGGCCCGGTACCGGTGTGACGGTGCTCATCGTCGTCCCCGTTTCTGTCGCGCGGTGCGGAGCGTGCGTCCGCCTCCGGGGGCGAGGGCTCCCGGCTGTTCCCGATTCTCCTGCGGGACGCGCCCGGAACACAGGGGGCCCGCGGCAGACCTGCCGGTTCTTTTCCGGGCCGCCGGGACACGAGGAGCGCGCCCGGGCCGCCGGGCGGTCCGCCGGGCGACCGGACGCCGCCCCGCCACACTCCGTCACACCCCTCGGGGCCGGCGGCCCGCCGTACGGGCCGGACCCGGAACTCCACCCGCCCGGCGGGGTTCCCTCCGCCGAACCGGGGCACGCGGCAGAGGCATCCCACGGAACGCGCCCTCTGGAGGCAGCGATGAGCACCACGGACAGAACCCCGGCCGCCGCGGCACCGGTACGCAAAGCGGCTCTCGGGGTGGCGGCGGTCTTCCTCCTCGTCGGTGTTCTCGGCTTCGTGCCGGGCATCACGACGGACTACGACACGATGACGTTCGCCGGTCACCACTCCGACGCGAAACTGCTCGGCTTGTTCAACGTCTCCGTCCTGCACAACCTGGTCCACCTGCTCTTCGGGGCCGTGGGCGTCGCCATGTCGCGCGCTCCCGGCCGGGCCCGGACCTATCTGATCGGCGGTGGCGCGGTCTATCTGGTCCTGTGGCTGTACGGACTGGTGATCGACAAGGACAGCGGGGCGAACTTCGTCCCCCTGAACAGCGCCGACGACTGGCTGCACTTCTTCCTGGGTGTCGGCATGATCGCGCTCGGCGTCCTGCTCGCCCGGCCCCGGACCGCCTGACGATCCGCCATTCCGGTCCTGGTGTGTGCTCTCCCCAGGTTGCATCCCCCGACACGCCGGGACCGGACCCGGGCGGGCGCGGCCGCCGCGCGCACCGTTGAAGGACGCTGTCGTTCGGTCACGCGGAGGCGGGGTACCGGACGGCACCGGCTGCCCACCGCGACCAAAGGACGTCCATGGTGACTTCGACTGAACCTGTCGCTCCGGTCCCCCGGAAGGAGCGCGGGGTCGGCAGCGTGGTGGTGAGCTGGCTGACGACCACCGATCACAAGAAGATCGGCCACCTCTACCTGATCACCTCCTTCGGGTTCTTCCTCTTCGGCGGCGTGCTCGCCCTCGCGCTGCGGGCCGAGCTGGCCAGGCCGGGCATCCAGCTGCTGTCCAACGAGCAGTACAACCAGGCGTTCACCCTGCACGGCACGATCATGCTGCTGCTGTTCGCCACCCCCACGTTCGCGGGGTTCGCGAACGCGGTGATGCCGCTCCAGATCGGATCGCCCGACGTCGCCTTCCCCCGGCTGAACATGCTGTCGTACTGGCTGTTCCTCTTCGGCGGGCTGATCGTGGTCGGCTCGCTGCTGACCCCGAACGGAGCGGCCGACTTCGGCTGGACCGCCTATACGCCCCTCAGCCGCGTCGACCGGTCGCCGGGGGTGGGCGGGGACCTGTGGGTCATGGGGCTGGCGCTGTCCGGCTTCGGGACGATCCTCGGCTCGGTCAACTTCATCACCACCATCATCTGCATGCGGGCCCCCGGCATGACGATGTTCCGGATGCCGGTCTTCACCTGGAACGTGCTGCTGACCTCGGTGCTGGTGCTGATGGCCTTTCCGGTGCTGGCCGCCTCCCTGCTGGTACTGGCCTCCGACCGGCTGTTCGGGTCACAGGTCTTCGCCGCCGAGAACGGCGGGGCACTGCTGTGGCAGCATCTGTTCTGGTTCTTCGGCCATCCGGAGGTCTACATCCTCGCCCTGCCGTTCTTCGGCGTGGTCACCGAGGTCATCCCGGTGTTCTCGCGGACACCGATCTTCGGCTACATCGGGCTGGTGGGCGCCACCATCGCCATCACCGGGCTGTCCGTCACCGTCTGGGCGCACCACATGTTCGCCACCGGCGCGGTGCTGCTGCCGTTCTTCTCCTTCATGTCCTTCCTGATCGCGGTGCCGACCGGGGTGAAGTTCTTCAACTGGATCGGCACCATGTGGAAGGGCTCGCTGTCCTTCGAGACCCCTATGCTCTGGTCGATCGGCTTCCTGGTGACGTTCCTCTTCGGCGGCCTGACGGGCGTGCTGCTCGCGTCCCCGCCGCTGGACTTCCACGTCCACGACTCCTATTTCGTGGTCGCCCACTTCCACTACGTGCTGTTCGGCACCATCGTGTTCGCGATGTTCGCGGGGTTCAGCTTCTGGTGGCCGAAGATGACCGGGACCATGCTCGACGAGCGGCTGGGGAAGATCCACTTCTGGACGCTGTTCACCGGTTTCCACCTGACGTTCCTGGTGCAGCACTGGCTGGGCGCCGAGGGCATGCCGCGGCGGTACGCCGACTACCTCGCCGCGGACGGCTTCACGCTGCTGAACACCCTCTCGTCCATCGGCGCGTTCCTGCTGGGCCTGTCCACGCTGCCGTTCCTCTACAACGTCTGGAAGACCGCCAAGTTCTCCCCGCGCGTGGAGGTCGACGACCCCTGGGGCTACGGCCGGTCCCTGGAGTGGGCCACCTCGTGCCCGCCGCCCCGCCACAACTTCCTCACCCTGCCCCGTATCCGCTCCGAGTCCCCCGCCTTCGACCTGCACCATCCGCAGACCGCCGCGCTGGACGACGCCGAGAACGCCGGCCGCCGGGACGTCGTCGACACCGGCAAGGGCGTGGCGGCCCCGCTGGCCGGTGACGACGACAAGTGATGACGACGGCCGCCGAGGAGACCCGGTGACACCCGACGAGCACGAGGTCACGGCCGGACTCCGGCAGCTGGAGGGATATCTGCGCTGCCGGACCGACATCGCGGAGGCGGAACGGGAGGCGGCCGCGTTCGCCGACCGGATGCCGTGGCTGACGGACGGCGGGCGCGAGGAACTCGTCCGCCTCTACACCGAGGACCGGCTGGAACTCACCCGCCGCGGGCTGGAGCAGATCGTCGCGCGCTCCGCCGAACTGCGGCAGGAGTACGCCGCACGGTACGCGGAGCTGCGCGGCAGGCTCGTCCGGATCACCACCGCCGCCCTGCTCTGCGCGGCCGCTCTGAGCGGTTGCTCGGTGATCCTGGCGCACACCGGCCGCTGATACGCAGGTCCGGCGAGGCGGGGTGGCGGGCCGGGGGCGGGAAGCGGGGTGGCGGCGCCGGAGCGGGGCGGACCGGGAGCAGGACAGCGCGGGAGCGGGAAGGCGCGGGAGGACGGACGTCTCAGGCCCGGCCGTCGCGGGGCGGCGGCCGGTCGTCGCCGCGGGCCGGCTGTTCGGCCCACGCCGTGGCCACGGTCTCCAGGTCGGCGCCGGCGACCGGCACCCCGGCACGGGACCCCAGCTGCCCGGGGCGGAACGGTTCCGGGCCGTGCCACTCCAGCAGCACGATCGTCGCGTCGTCGTCCAGCCGCCCCTGGTGGTACTCCAGGTGGTGCCGGATCAGCCGGCGCAGCGTTTCCGGCACGGGAAGGCCGTCGGCGTGATGGCGGATGAGGAAGTCCGTCAGCCGCTGCAGGCCGAACTCCTGCCCCCGCCGCCCGCCCGCCTCGGTGATGCCGTCGGTGTAGAGCAGCAGCCGGTCCCCGGGTTCGAGCTGGTCGCGGCACAGCTTCACGGGCAGGTCGAGCCCGGTGCCCATGGGCGGCGCCGACGGGCAGGCCAGGTGCACGACGGTGCGTCCGCCGCGCAGCACGACCGGCGGATGGTGGCCGTGGTTGGTCCAGGTCAGCAGGCCGGTGGCCAGGTCCAGCTCCGCCAGGATGCCGGTGGCATAGCGTTCCGCGCCGAACTGTTCGCGCAGGAAGTCCTCGACGGCAGCGGCGATCCGCAGCAGTCCGGAGCTTTCCCGGCGGTGTTTGCGGACGGCCGCGACCGCCAGGTTCGCGGTCAGCCCGGCCGCGGTGTCGTGGCCCATGGCGTCGAAGAGGGCCAGATGGACGGTGTCGCCGCTGAGGGCGTAGTCGTAGGCGTCCCCGCTGACCTCGTAGGCGGGTTCCATGACGGCGCTGATCAGCACCCGGTCGGTGGCGAACGTCCGGGGGGCCATCAGCTGCCATTCCATCTCGGACGCCACCTTCATGTCGCGGCGCCGGACCAGCCGGGCGTACGTGTCGCTCGTCTCGCGTTTGCTCACCAGCAGCAGGGCGACGAGCCCGGCGAGCTTGTTCAGGTCGTCGTCGGCCGCCACCTCGGCGTCCGGGGCGCCGACCCGGAGCACGCCCAGCCGTTCCGTGCCGTCCAGCAGCGGGACCCACCACTGCCCGGACGAGGACGCCGACGCCGGGGTGGCCTCCCCCAGCTGGAACGCACGGCCCGCGAGGGTGCCGTCGACGGGCAGAGCGTCGGGCGCGTCGACGCGCTCCGGACGGGCGTCGGGGCTGTCGGCCAGCAGATACAGCCAGTCCTGTTGCAGGTCGGCCAGGTAGATCAGCACGTCCGGCCAGCCCGCCCGGTCGGCGTACACCGCCACGGTCCCCGGGACCTGCTCCAGCGTCATCAGATAGCTCGCCACGACCAGGTCACCCAGCACGCGCGCCCGCGCGGCTCCCGTGTCGTTCATCGGCGGACGCCTCCTCGACGGCCGGGACCGGAGGCGGCCCGGTCCCCGCTGCTCAAGCCACCACAGTAGCCAGGCCCGGACGCCTCCGCCTGTCGTGCGGCGGCGCGGTCCGGGGCCGTGCCGCGGTCCGTGACCCGGCACGGGCGACCCGTGATACTGGCCGGGACGACAGCAGGCCCACCCGACCGGAGCAGGCGGCGCCGGCAGGCCGCCGGCCCGTCCCGGCAGCCGGCCCCGCCCGCCTCACCTGGAGGTAACCGTGAAGATGCTCATCAACGTCCCGGAGACCGTCGTCGCGGACGCCCTCCGCGGGATGGCCGCCGCACATCCGCACCTCACCGTGGACGTGGAGAACCGTGTGATCGTCCGCCGGGACGCGCCGGTGGAGGGCAAGGTCGCGCTGGTGTCCGGCGGCGGTTCGGGGCACGAGCCGCTGCACGGCGGGTTCGTCGGGCCGGGCATGCTGTCCGCGGCCTGCCCCGGCGAGGTCTTCACCTCGCCCGTGCCCGACCAGATGGCGCGGGCGGCCGCCGCCGTGGACAGCGGGCAGGGGGTGCTGTTCGTCGTCAAGAACTACACCGGTGACGTCCTCAACTTCCGGATGGCGGAGGAACTCGCCGAGGACGAGGGCATCCAGGTCGCGAGCGTCCTCGTCGACGACGACATCGCCGTGACCGACAGCCTCTTCACGGCGGGCCGGCGCGGCACCGGCGCCACCCTGTTCGTGGAGAAGATCGCCGGCGCCGCCGCCGACGAGGGTGCCCCGCTGGAGCGGGTGGAGTCGATCGCCCGCCAGGTCAACGAGTCCTCCCGGAGCTTCGGCGTCGCCCTGGCGCCCTGCACCACGCCCGCCAAGGGCAGCCCGACCTTCGACCTGCCGCCGGGCGAGCTGGAGCTGGGCATCGGCATCCACGGCGAGCCGGGCCGCGAGCGGCGCGCGATGATGACGTCGCGGGAGATCGCCGATTTCGCCGTGGACGCCCTGGTGACCGACCTCCGCCCGGACAATCCCGTCCTGGTGCTGGTCAACGGCATGGGGGCGACGCCGCTGCTGGAGCTCTACGGATTCAACGCCGAGGTGCAGCGGGCCCTCGGTGAGCGTGGCGTCGTCGTGGCGCACACCCTGGTCGGGAACTACGTGACCTCGCTGGACATGGCCGGCTGCTCCGTGACGCTGTGCCGCATCGACGAGGAACTGCTGCGGCTGTGGGAGGCGCCGGTGGAGACGCCCGGGCTGCGCTGGGGGCGCTGAGCCGGGCCGGAGGCGGGGCGGGCGGGACACCGCCCGCGCCCCGCTGCCACACCTTTCTCCCGGGCACGGCCGCGTCCCGGGCACACCGGCCGGACCGGTGTGCCCGGAGGTTCCCGCCGGCCGAGGCCGGCGCCGCGTCCCGGGCACGGCAACAGCGCCCGCCGTGCCCGCCGTTGCCTCGTGTCACAGTCACCGGCGGCAGTCTTTACATCGTTATAACGACGCCGGAACATGAGGGACAAGACCGCCGCACGACGCCCACCGGGCCCGCGGGAGCCGCGAGCCGCCATCGACAGCGACGGGAGTGACGGGACGCCACGCCAGGTGCGCGTGGGCGGTGGTCCGGGCAGGGGCGGATGGCGCGCCGCCGTCCCGCCGACCACGTTTTCCAACGATGGAACAGCAGCTGAGCGCTGCTGGAAACGGCGTCCCGCCGCAGGGCGGGGCCCGGCCGCGCAACACCCGGGCGCCGAGCCGGGGCACGCCACCGGGATGCCCGGCTCCGGGAGAACGGAGCACCGCGCCACGACCGTCCGGACCGTGTCCGCCGCACGCCTTCCCCCTTCCGGTCCGGTGTCCCCCGTACGAGGAAAGGTTCGATGACAAGACAACACACGGGTCCACGAGCCAGAATGCGCGCGCTGCTGGTCGCGGCCGCCCTGCTGCTCCCGGTGACCGCCCTGGCCCCCGGGGCGTCGGCCGCCGAACCGGCCGCCACCACCACCGCCACCGCCACCACAGCCTCCGCGGGGAACGCCTCTCCCGGGAACGCCTCCCGCGGGAACGCCGACGGCGACAGCGCCACCGTCGAGACGCACGGCCTGAAGGGCGAGTACTTCAGGATGTCGGAGCCCGGCGCACGGGACTTCGCCGAACTGGGCGGCACCGCGCTCGAACCCCAGGTCGACCTCCCCGGCCTGGCGAACACCTTCGAGACGCTGACCGGGCAGTCGGAGCACACGACCGCCCGCTGGACGGGCCGGATCGAGGCGCCCGCGACCGGCGCGTACACGTTCTACGCCATCGGCGACAACGGCTTCCGGCTCTTCATCGACGGCGAGCCGGTCATCGACCACTGGGAGCCGGACTGGGACAAGGAGCAGACCAGCGCGCCGGTGGAGCTGACCGCGGGTGAGCGGTACGACTTCCGTCTGGAGATGTTCCAGGACACCGGCGGGGCCAACATGTTCCTGCGCTGGTCGGCACCGGGGCTGGCCAAGCAGCTGGTCCCGGAGTCGGCGTTCACCCCGCCGGCCGGCTTCGAGGTCTATCCGGTGGAGCTGACCGTCACCGAGGACGGACGGCGGCTGCGGGCCGGGTTCGAGGACGAGGTCGGGGGCATCGGCACGGTCGGGGACCATCTGACGGTCGAGGTCGACACGACCGACATGCCCGTCGAGTCGGTGACGGCCGCGCCCGGTGACCCGAACGCCCTGCTCCTCACCCTCGCGGGCCCGGTGCAGAAGGACCAGCGGGTCCGCGTCGCGTACGACGGCGAAGGCGGCCTCACGGCGGGCGCCGAGACCGTACCCCCCCTCATGCGCTCGGCGCGGAACACCTCGGCCCACCGGCTCACCACCCCGTGGGGTGACGAGCTCGACGAGCGGAACCCGCTGCCGGAGTACCCCCGGCCGCAGCAGGTGCGCGCCAAGTGGCAGAACCTCAACGGCCCGTGGCAGTTCAGCGGCGCCGACGCGGGCGAGCAGCCGGTCTTCGGCAAGGACCTCGACGAGAAGATCATCGTGCCGTTCCCCGTCGAGTCGCAACTGTCCGGGCTCGAACGCCACGAGGACCACATGTTCTACCGCAAGCTCGTCGACGTGCCGGAGGACTGGCGGGTCGGCGAGGGCCGGGCGGGCAACCGGCTGAAGCTCAACTTCGGGGCGGTGGACTACCGCGCCCGGGTCTGGGTCAACGGTGAGGAGGTCGCCGAACACACCGGCGGCTACACCGCCTTCAGCGCCGACATCACCGACGCGCTCCGGGGCGGCGGACCGCAGGAGGTGGTGGTCGCGGTCACCGACACCGGCGGCGCCGACCAGCCGACGGGCAAGCAGTCCACCGATCCGGGCGGGATCTTCTACACCCAGTCGTCGGGCATCTGGCAGACGGTCTGGATGGAGCCCGTCGCCCCCGCGGCCGTCGACAACGTCGTCACCACACCCGAAATCGACACCAGCAGCCTGGCGGTGACCGTCGAGTCCGGCACAGCCTCCGCGCGGGCCCGCGTCGAAGCCGTCGCGCGGGACGCCCGTGGAAAGGTCGTCGGCCGGGTCAGCGGCCCGGCCAACAGCGAACTGCGGCTGCCCGTGTCCGGGCAGCACCTGTGGAGCCCGGACGACCCGTATCTCTACGACCTCGACGTCAAGCTGGTCGACGGCAGGTCCTCCGACCGGGTCGGCAGCTACTTCGGCATGCGGGAGATCGGTGTCGAGCAGGTCGGCGAGCACCGGAAGCTCGTGCTCAACGGAGAGCCCGTCTTCTCGCTCGCCACGCTCGACCAGGGGTTCTGGCCCGACGGCCTCTACACCGCGCCGAGCGACGAGGCCCTCGCGTTCGACCTCGAGGCGCACAAGAAGCTCGGCTTCAACGCCGTCCGCAAACACATCAAGGTGGAGTCGCCCCGGTGGTTCTACCACGCGGACAAGCTGGGGCTGCTGGTCTGGCAGGACTTCGTCTCCGGAAACCTCACCACCGATACGGGGCGCGCGGCCTTCGTCGACCAGGGCCGGGAGATGATGCGTCAGCACCACAGCTCCCCTGCCGTCGTCGGCTGGATCGTCTTCAACGAGGGCTGGGGCGAGTGGGACCGCGAGGAGACCGGCCGCATCGCGGAGTCGGTGAAGGCCGCCGACCCCTCCCGCGTCGTCAACGCCCACAGCGGCGTCAACTGCTGCAACTCCAAGGGTGACTCGGGCAAGGGCGACATCATCGACCACCACGACTACAACAACGAGGATCCGCCGTTCCCCGACCACCGGGCGGCCATGGACGGAGAGCACGGCGGCTTCACCCTGCGCACCCCGGGCCACATGTGGCCGGGCCCGCCCACGGCGATCTACAGCGGCGTGGCCGACAAGGAGGCCCTGACCCGCAAGTACGTCGAGAACACCGAGGAGTTCTATCTCGGCCGGGCGGGGACCTGGCTCTCCGGCTCGGTGTACACGCAGATCTCCGACCTGGAGAACGAGCTCAACGGGCTCTACACCTACGACCGGCGGGAGATCAAGGTCGACCCGGTCCGGGTGCGCGAGGTGAACGCCGCGGTCATCGCCGCCGGCGCGGCCGCGGGCGGCGGAGGGGGCTGAGGCGCGGCGGGCGCCGGGCACCGGCACGCGGGGCGGGAGCCCGGGCCCGCACGCCCTGACGGCCAGCGGCGCCCGGAGGTCCCGGCGGAGCGGGCGGAGCACCGCCCTCCCGCCGGGACTCCCCGCGGGCCGTCCCGGTCAGCCGGCGGGTGACACCGTCACGTTGTCGAAGGACGCCCCGGTGCCGAAGACCCGGAGCCCGTTCGCACCGCTGGGATGGGCGCTGTCGGTCACGGAGATCTTCGGTACGGCCATGTCGTCGACGTACACCTCGATGCCGGAACCCACGGCCGTGACGCGCAGCCGGTGGGTGGAGCCCGGGGCGACGGGCACCGGAGCGGACCCGAGCGGCGTCCAGGAGTCGTTCACGCGCCCGAGCACCACCTCGCCGCGCGGACTGATGCCCGCGTAGTACCCGGTGTAGCGGTCCGTGCCCGTCCCGGGCCGGGTCACCCGGAACGCCAGGCCGGCGTCACCGCTGCCCGAGGAGACGGTGATGTCGGCGTCCTGGGTGAAGTCGGCGAAGTCCGTGTCGAGCAGTGCCTTGCCGCCCCGGGAAATGCCCGCCCGGTAACGCCCGCCGGCGGCCGACCACGTCCCGCCGTACGTCCGCCAGCCCAGCGCGTTGCCGTCGGCGAAGTTGTCCTTCACCTGCATGCGGATGCGCCGGATGGTGCCGTCGGCGTTGAAGTGCATCCGGTCGTAGGCGAGCTGCCGGTGGTTCCCGTCGCTCTCGCTGAGCGGCCGGCGGTGGTAGACGATGTACCAGATGTCGGTGCCGGGCACGTTGACCACCGAGTTGTGGCCGGAGCCCTTGGCGACCGCGGGGTCCTGGGCGAGCACCTTGTCGATCTTCCGGAAGGGGCCGGTGGGCGAGTCGGACATGGCGTAGGACACCGAGTAGTCCGGCCCGGTCCAGCCGCCCTCGGACCACATCAGGTAGTACGTCCCGTCCCGCTTGAACATCTGCGGGCCCTCGACGTAGTCCGCGGGAGTGATCTCCCGGAAGGTCGACCCGTCGGCGAAGGTGCCCAGGCTGGTCATGTCGGGGTTCAGCTTGACCACGTTGGCGTGCCCCCAGCCCCCGTAGTACATGTACGCCTGGCCGTCGTCGTCGATGAAGACGTCCTGGTCGATGGGCTGGGCGCCGTTGTGGAACTGCGAGACGAGCGGCCGGCCGATGGCGTCCTCGTACGGGCCCGAGGGACGGTCGGCGACGGCCACGCCGATGCCGCCGAGCTGCGCGTCGTCCTGGATGTCGTTGGCGGCGAAGTACAGGTAGTACTTGCCGTCGCGCTCGATCGGCGCGGGCGCCCACAGCGCGTACTCGGCCCAGGAGATGTCCGCCGTCGTCAGCACGTCGCTGTGCTTGGTCCAGCGGACCATGTCGGTGGACGAGAAGGCGTCGAGGGAGACCTGCTCCGCGTAGGGCTTCGAGGTCGTGGGGAAGACCCAGTAGGTGCCGTCGTCGACCATGGTGTCGGGGTCGGCGTACCAGCCGTCCACGAAGGGATTGCCCGCCTCGGCGGTGGACTGGCCGGGGACCGCCTCGGCGGCTGAGGGTCCGGGGACCGGCACGGCGGCGGAGGGTTCCGGCGCCGCCGCGGCGGCGGAGGGCGAGAGCATCGCGAGCAGGCTGCCGACGAGCAGGGCCGCAGCCGGGGAACGCCGTGCGGGTGTTCGACGCATCGTGACTCCTTGGTCGGGGGCGGGGAGACGTGCGCGTGCGGATACGGCCGGACCCGGGGTGGTACCGGGGCCGGACACCTGGCGGACCGCGACGGCCACGGCCGCGATCACGGGGCGGGCGACGGGGTGCGGACGGTGAGCGGTGCGCGGCGGGGTTGTCCCCGGTCCGGACGACGCCGAAGGGGAACCGGGGGCCTGGAGCCGGGCGACGAGCAGGCATGGGGCTTCTCCCCGGCGCAGATCTTGTCAGGTCCACCGCAAGGAGATCTTTACATCGGGTTTTACATCGTTGGAAGAAGGCTGTAAACCCCTTGTGCGCGAGACGAGAACGGAGCGGTAAGAGCGCGGTGGCAAGCGCGGCCGTGGGCCGGCCGGGCGGTCACGCGTCCCCGGGGCCGTCTCCCGCCGGCCGGCCCAGCGTGCTCTCCCGCTCGATCAGGCGGAAGTCCGCCCGGATGCGCCGCGGTTCGGGAGCCTCGCCGCCGAGCCGGGCGAGCACCGACTGCACCGCGAGCCGGCCGATGGCCCCCTTGTCGGGCGACACGGACGTGAGGGTCACCGCGCCGAACCGCCCCTCGACCACGTCGTCGAAGCCCACCACCGCGATGTCCTCGGGCACCCGCAGCCCTCGCTCGTGGAGCACGCGCATCGCGCCGATGGCCACCGGATCGTTGTAGGCGAAGACCGCGTCCGGACGCCGCCCCGTCTCCAGGATGCGGGCCATGGCCGCCGCTCCGTCCGCATGCCCCCAGCCGTCGGTGGCCGCGACCAGCCCGTCGTCGGCCGACAGCCCTGCCGAGGTCAGCTCCTCGCGCCAGCCCCGCACCCGCAGTTGCGCCGGTTCGCTGCGGCCGCGCCGGTCCCCGATGAACGCCACTTCGCGGCGCCCCATGCGGATCAGGTGCCGCACCGCCGCGCGGGCCGCGGCGACGTTGTCGATGGCGATGTGGTCGTACGGCAGGTCGTACTCCCGCTCGCCCAGCAGGACCAGCGGTACGTTCTCCGCGCGGTCGCGCAGATCGTCGGTCTCCAGCTCGATGGGGCTGAGGACGAGACCGTCGATGACCCGCGCCCGGAAACCCTGGCTGACCAGGATCTCCTGCTCGCGGCGACCGCCGGTGTGGTCCAGCAGCACGATGTAGTCGTGCTCGGCGGCGGCGTCGATGACGGCGGCGGCCAGTTCGGCGAAGTAGGGGTTGCCGAGTTCCGGCAGGGCGAGCGCGATCATGCCGGTCCGGCCCTTGCGCAGGTGACGGGCGGCCAGATTGGGCCGGTAGCCGAGCGCGTCGATGGACCGCTGGACGCGCTCGCGCATGGCGGGAGCGACGTGCTGGTAGTTGTTCACCACGTTGGAGACGGTCTTGATCGAGACCCCCGCGTGCGCGGCGACGTCCTTGAGGCTGACCCGCACGACCATCCCTTCACCAGCGGCCGCCGGAGGGCCGCTGCGGCACGGCGTCGCCACCGCGAGCCGGGCGCCGAGCCCCCGCGCCCGGATTTTACAACGTTATACAGGCGCTTTCGCCGCACTGACAAGGCGATGATCAGGCACCCGGCGCGCGCCCCGTCAGCTCCGTCCGGCACCCGAAGCCCGGGGTCCGGCAAGGCGGCCGCGGCGCCCGCGCGGCCGGGCTCGGCCCGCCGCACCGGTCCACCGTACGGCACACCGCGGCAGCCGCACGGCGGTCCGGCGCGGATTCCCGCCCGCCGTGCGGACAAAGCCGCTGCGGCCCGCCACGACCCCGGGCCCGCCCCGGCCGGCCGGGACCCGCGGAGAACCGCGCCGGACGAGCGGCCGCCGCCCGGACGGCCCCGGTGAACCGTCCCCGGCGAACCGCACCTGATGAACGGGGCCGTGACGGCCTGCCACCCCGTCGGCCGCCGAACGCGGGAGGAGCACGTCGCACGCGGGGCATGGGGCCGGCGCGCACACCCTGACCGGAAACTGTGTTGTCCCCCCACATACGCCCTTGACCTGCGCGTTTCTACGGTGTCCCGACACGTACCCGCCCCCACCGAACGCCCGGAAGTGGTGCACATGGCCTCCGCAGGAACCGCTCCCCCACCGACCTCCGACCTCAAACGCGTCGTCGCCGCGAGCCTCGTCGGCACCACCGTCGAGTGGTACGACTTCTTCCTCTACGGGTCCGCGGCCGCCCTGGTCTTCAACAAGCTGTTCTTCCCGGACTCCGACCCGCTCGTCGGCACCCTGCTCTCCTTCCTCACCTACGCCGTCGGCTTCGCCGCACGGCCCGTCGGCGCGCTGGTGTTCGGCCATTACGGCGACCGGCTGGGCCGCAAGAAGCTGCTGGTGCTGAGCCTGCTGATGATGGGCGGGGCCACCTTCGCCATCGGCCTGATGCCGACGCACGCCACCATCGGCACGGCCGCTCCGCTCCTGCTCACCGTGCTGCGCCTGGTCCAGGGGTTCGCGCTGGGCGGCGAGTGGGGCGGCGCGGTGCTGCTGGTCTCCGAGCACGGGGACGCCCGGCGGCGCGGCTTCTGGGCGTCCTGGCCGCAGACCGGCGCCCCCGCGGGGCAGCTTCTGGCGACCGGTGTGCTGGCGCTGCTGACCGCCACGATGTCCGACGCGACGTTCGAGGCGTGGGGCTGGCGCATCCCGTTCCTGCTGTCCGGGGTGCTGGTGCTGCTCGGGCTGTGGATCCGGCTGTCGGTCGACGAGTCGCCCGTCTTCAAGGAGGCGCTGGCGCGGGCGGAGGCCCGCAAGGCGGCGGAACCCGGGCTGGTCGAGAAGATGCCGCTGGTCGCCGTGCTCCGGCACCACTGGCGGGACGTGCTGGTGGCGATGGGCGCCCGGATGGCCGAGAACATCAGCTACTACGTGATCACGGCGTTCATCCTGGTCTACGCGACCGAACAGGTGAACCTCTCCCGGCAGACCGCGCTCAACGCCGTGCTCATCGCCTCCGCGATCCACTTCGCGGTGATCCCCCTCTGGGGAGCGCTGTCCGACCGGGTCGGCCGCAGGCCCGTCTATCTGCTGGGCGCCGCGGGCATCGGCGTGTGGGCGTTCCCGTTCTTCGCGCTGACCGACACCGGCAGCTTCGGCGGCCTGCTGCTGGCGGTGACCGTGGGGCTTGTCTTCCACGGCGCGATGTACGCCCCGCAGGCGGCCTTCTTCGCGGAGATGTTCGCGACCCGGATGCGCTACTCCGGGGCGTCGATCGGGGCGCAGTTCTCGTCGGTGGCGGCCGGTGCCCCGGCGCCGCTCATCGCGACCGCCCTGCTCGCGGACTTCGGCAGTTCGACACCGATCGCGCTCTACGTGATCGCGGCCGCGCTGCTCACCCTGGTGGCGGTGGGAGCCGCCAAGGAGACACGGCAGCGCGACCTGACGGAGCTCGACCGGGACGTTCCCGGCGGTCCGGGCGGGGACCGGGCGCCGGAGACCGCCCCGGCGCCCTGACCGGCGCACCCGCACCGCCCCGCGCCTCCGCACCACCCCGCGCCCTAGCTGCATTGACCTGAAGCGTTGTTCACGCGCCGCCGCGCCGCCCGGCCGTCCGGGGTCGCGCGGAGGGGCGCCGGCGCGCGGGTGCGCCGCGGTGTCCGGGTGCGCCGCGGTGTCCGGCACCCGGGCACACCCGTGCGGAAGACCCGGCCCGGCGAGACAGCGGGCGCCGCTCCGTCTCTCCGGGAACAGCGCGCGGAAGACCGGCCGGACCCGTTCGCCGTCCGCGGGTCGCGGCAGGGCGGGTCGGTGCGGGGAGGTGCGGGACGATGTGCGGCGCCCCGGAACAGCGGGAACGGCGGGAACAGCGGCGGCAGCGGGAATGACAGGGAGAGACCGTCAGCGGTCCACCGCCGACGCCAGCCGGTGCAGCCGCAGTGCCAGCTGGATCTCCAGCGCCCGGGCCGGCGACTGCCAGTCCGGGCCCAGCAGCCGGCCGATCCGCTCCAGCCGCTGCGCGACCGTGTTGACGTGCACGTGCAGCTCTTCCTTGGTACGCGCCGGGCTCATCGCGCACCCGAAGTAGGCCTCCAGGGTGCGCACCAGTTCGGTGCCGCGCCGCTCGTCGTAGTCGGCCACCGGGCCGATGGTGCGCCGTACGAAGGCGCCGACGTCTCCGGAGTCGGCGAGCAGCAGCCCGAGGAAGCCGAAGTCCTCGGCCGCCGCTCCCTCACCGGCCCGGCCGAGCAGCCGCAGCGCCTCCACACAGCGCCGCGACTCCGCGTAGGCGGCCGCGACGGAGCCCGGACTGCTCGCGGGCGCCGGTACGGGCGCGGACGCGCCGACGGTGACCGCGCCGGGCACGGCGGCGCCGAGCTGTGCCGCGGTCTGCCGCGCGGTCTCGCCGGCCGTCTCGTCCGGCACGGCCGGGAGCAGCAGCACGGTGCCGCCGTCCCGCGCCGCGGCCAGGCCGTGCCGGGTCGCCGCGAGGTGCGAGGCGGCCGACCAGAGCCGCTGGCGGTCGGCCGTCTCCTGCTCCGCCGTGTCGCCCGTGCCGGCGCTCTCGACGCGTGCGGTGAGGACGACGTGCGGCGCGTCGAGGTCGGCCGACAGCCGGACGGCGCGCTCGCGCAGCAGCCGGGGGTCGCGCTCGGGGGCGTCGAGCAGGTCGTCGAGGAGTTCGCCGCGGACCCGTTGTTCGGCCTCGCCCGCCGAGCGGCGGGCGATGAGCAGCAGTGAGGTGACCATGGCGGCCCGCTCCAGGGTGCGCTGGTCGACCGGGTCGAGCCCGGGGTGGCCGCGGAGCACGAGCGCGCCGAGGAGTTCGCCGCCGGCGGAGACGGCGGCGACCCAGTCGTCGCCGTGCCGTACGGCGTGGCCGTCCTGCCGGGAGCGCTCGACCGCCTCGGCGGGGGCGGCACCGGACTCGGCGAAGGAGACGGAGCCGCTCAGCACCTCGGCGACCGCGGCCGCGACGTCGTGGACACCGCCGCCGCGCAACACCAGTTCGGTGAGCCGGTCGTGCACCTCGGAGGCCCGCTCGATGACGGCGCTGCGGTCGCGGATGATCTCGTTGGCGTTCTCCAGTTCGGCGAGCGCGGAGCGGGTCTCGGCGAGCAGGTTCGCGGTGTCGATGGCGACGGCGGCGTGCGCGGCGAAGGACGCCAGCAGGGCTGTCTGCTCGCGCTCGAAGACGCGGGCGCGCCGGTCGGCGGCGAACAGCACGCCGATCACGCCGCTGCCCAGCATGAGCGGCACGCCCAGGATCGCGACCAGCCCCTCGTCCCGTACCCCGGAGTCGATGGTCCGGGTGTGCTGGAACCGCGGGTCGTCGAAATAGCTGTCGGTGACGTACGGGCGGGCGGTCTGCGCGACCAGGCCGCCCAGTCCCTCGCCCATGCCGAGCCGCAGCTGCTGGAAGCGGGCGGACACCGAGCCGTCGGTGACCCGCATATAGGTGTCCCCGGCCTGCGGGTCGTTGAGCGTCAGATAGGCGCACTCGGTGCCGAGGAGGGAGCGGGCGCGCTGGACGATGGCCTGGAGCACGGCGTCCAGGTCGCGCAGTCCGGCGAGGTCGTGCGCCGTCTCGAACAGCGCCGACAGCTCGGCCTCGCGCCGCCGGCGGCCCTCCAGCTCGGCGCGTACCCGCAGGGCGAGCATCTTGCCGCGCTCCAGCGCCGCCAGCTCCTCCTGCCCGGCACCGTCGGCGCGGGCCCGCAGCACCGGCCGCTCGTACTCCTCGGCCGCGGCGCCGCGCGCGAGGAGTTCCAGGAACGGCGTCTCCGCGGCGGCGCGGGCTGTGGCGTCGGGGCGGGGGCGTGCGTGCGGCATGGGTACAGGGATACCCGCCGGAGGGACGAGCGCACCACCCGCGCGACCGGGCCGTCCCGCTCCCCCGGCGGCCCGGTGGCCGGGACGGGCGGGACCGGCCTTCGCGCCGGCCTCCGGGCCGGGCCGCGGGCCGTCCGCTCCGGCGGCGCTCAGTGGGCGGTCCATCCGCCGTCGAGGGGCAGCGACGCGCCGGTGATGAAGGAGGCCTGCGGGGTGCACAGATAGGCGACGGCCTCGGCGACCTCGTCGGGCTCCACGAGCCGCTTGAGGGCCGAGTCGGCGAGCATGATCTCGGAGACGACGCGCTCGGGCGGGATGCCGTGCGCGGCGGCCTGGTCGGCGATCTGCCGCTCCACCAGGGGGGTGCGCACGTAGCCGGGGCTGACGCAGTTGGACGTGACGCCGTGCCGGGCGCCTTCCAGCGCGGCGACCTTCGAGAGCCCTTCCAGCCCGTGCTTCGCGGCCACGTACGCCGACTTGAAGGGCGACGCGCGCAGCCCGTGGACGGAGGAGATGTTGACGACGCGGCCCCAGCCCCGGCCGTACATGTGCGGCAGCGCGCCGCGCACCAGCCGGAACGGGGCCTCCAGCATGACCGTCAGCACGGTGGAGAAGACCTCCGGCGGGAAGTCCTCGATCGGGCGGACGAGTTGCAGCCCGGCGTTGTTCACGAGTACGTCCGTCCCGGCTGCGGCGTGTTCCGCGGCGGCCAGGTCGGTCAGGTCGAGGACCTGCGGCTCGACGGCCCCGGCCGCGCCCGCCGCGTGCTCGCACAGCTCGTCCAGGCCGGCGGCGTCCCGGTCCACCGCTCTGACCTTCGCACCGGCCGCCGCGAGTCGCAGCGCGCAGGCACGGCCGATGCTGCCGGCCGCTCCGGTGACGAGCGCGGTGCGGCCGGTGAGGTCCAGGCCGACGGCGTGCGGGACGGGATTCGCTGCGGGGGGCACGGTCATGCCCGGCACACTATGCAGCGCCCGGCAGGCGACCGATGTGGCCGCTCCACATACTTCAGCGGCCGCCGGTGGGTTCGAACCACGCGGGACCGTCACCGAGCGCCTGCTTGATGCGGAAGCTGCCGAACTCGTCCAGCGCGGGCAGTGCGTCGAGCGGGAACCAGGCGACGTCCAGCGACTCGTCGTCGTTCACCCGGGCCTCGCCGCCGGTGGCCCGGCAGCGCAGCGTGATGTCGAGGAACTGGCACGCGTCCCCGTTGGGGTACCGCACCGGGTCGAGGGTCTGGACGAGAACGACGCGCTCCGCGACACAGTGCACGGCGGTCTCCTCGTACACCTCGCGCACGGCTGTCTCCGCGGGCTGCTCGCCGGGCTCGGGGATACCGCCGAGGACCGCCCAGCGGCCGGTGTCGGCGCGCCGGTTCAGCAGCACCCGGTCCTCGTCGTCGAGGACCACGGCGCTGATCCCCGGCAGGAACAGCAGCTGTTGGCCGGCGGTGGCTCGGAGGGAACGGATGAAGTCGGGCGTGGCCATGCTGCGACCCTAACCGGCCGCCCCGGTCTCCTTCCGGCAGGGCCTCCCGCCGGCCCGGGCCGGCTCCGGGCCGGCCGGCCCGTCCGGCGCCGGGTCCGCCCCGGACGGGCACAGCATCTCCACATCCCGGTGTCCCAGCCGTTAGCGTGTGGGACCACATACCCGCGGCGCGCCGATGTGCGCCGCGGGGCCCGTGCGAACTGGGGGGTCGACGGGGATGGAACCGGCCGCCGGACGAACGGCCGCCGAGGAGCCCGGCGGCGCCGCCGCCGACGTGGCCGGTGCCGTGGTGTTCGGCTGCTGTGCGGCATGGGCGCTGATCACCGCCGCGGGGCGGGAGGCCCGGCCGGAGGGCGTCCTGCTCGCGCTGCTGGCGGTGGCGGCCGGGTACGCCCTGGGGCGGATCGGCGGCGCGCTGCTGCCGGTCGCCGCGCCGGTGCTTGC
>NZ_WHPN01000026.1 GCF_009735685.1 Streptomyces lycii
GCTGCGGGCTGCGGGCTGCGGGCTGCGGGCTGCGGGCTGCGGGCTGCGGGCTGCGGGCTGCGGCGGACGGTCGCACGGCGGGTGTGAAACGTAAAGCGGGCCGGTCCGTGGGGGGATACGGACCGGCCCGAGGGGGGGTTTCCACCATAGCCCTTGCGAAGGGATGGTTCGTGCATCAACAAGGGTGACGAGGCTCCGCACGTTGACGCCCGGCGCTCCGCACGGAGAAGCGGAACCCCGTATTCAGGCGGCGGAAAGGCCTCAGGAGGCCCCGAGCCCGCCCAGCAGCAGTCCCAGAAACGTGCCGCACATCATGTACGGACCGAAGGGAAGAGCCGTCTTCCGCCCGGCGCGTCGCAGGGCCATCAGCCCCAGACCGTGGACGGCACCGGTCAGAAATCCGGCGAACGTCCCGGCGAACAGCACCGGCCAGCCGTACCACCCGAGAGCGACGCCCGTCGTCATCGCCAGCTTGACGTCGCCGAAGCCCATGCCGGCCGGGTTGATCAGGAACATCAGCAGATGGACGGCCGCCAGGGCGAGCCCGCCCAGCAGCGCCGTGGCCCAGGAACCACCGGCTCCGGGCAGCAGCGCGGCACCACCGAGCAGCACCGCGGCGGCGACGGGCAGCGTGAGCGTCAGCACGTCCGGCAGCCGGTGCACCGCGACGTCCACGAAGGCCAGCACCAGGGCGAACGGTACGAGCAGCAGCCACACGGCCAATTCCGGCCGCGGCCCGGCCGCCGCGGCGAGCCCGCCGCAGACCAGGGCCGCGACGGCGGAGGCGAGGACCGGCGCGGGACCGTACCGCCCGGCCCGCCCGGTCTCCTCGGCCTCGTCGCTCCGTCCCGTGTCCTTGGTCCGCCCCGCTTCCTCGGTCTCTTCGCGCCGCCCGGTCTCCCCGGTCTCCTCAGCCTCGTTGCTCCGCCCCGTCTCCTCGGTCTCTTCGGTCAGTCCCGATCTCTCGGTCTCTTCGGCCTGCCCGGTCCGGCCGGGGGCGGCGGAGCGTGGTCGCGGGGCGGTGTCTGCGCCGCGGCCGGTGTCTGCGCCGCGGCCGGTGTCGTCCGGCTGCCCGGCCCGGGCGCCGGATCCGGTGCCGCCGATGTGCCCCGCGTCGCGGCCGGGCCCGCAGGCGGCACAGCGGGCGCGGCCCAGCCAGCCCCGGCCCGGTCCGGTCAGCGGATGCCCGCCGGGGCAGGCGTCACGCCACGGCTCGGCGGGTTCGACGGCCAGCCGGTACACCGCCCGGGGCACGAGCAGGCCCGCGGAGGCGCCGTACGCGGCGGCGAGAAGAGTCAGCGGCAGGTGCACGCACCGACCATACGGACACCGCCGCGCCCCGGTCACGGGCCGGGGGACTCGTCCCGGGCACTCATGACCGGGCGCGGGGCCTCTGGTAGAACCGGCACGGCACAGACACGGACACGGACACGGACACCGCACCGACACGGACACGGGCACGGGCACCTGCACAGAGATGGGCACCTGCACCGACGCGGGCGCCCGCACCGGCCATGGCCGAGGCACAGCCACCGTTCGCCCGCGCAGCCTTCGAGGAGGCATCGGCACCATGGACCGAGACCGAGACCGAGAGCGGGGCCGGGACCAGGGCCGGGACCCAGCGCCGGAGACTCCGAGCCGCCCGGCCGGGCCGCGAGCCCGGTCCCGCGTGTCCCGCATTTGGTCCGGCGCGTCCCGCATCCGGTCCCGTGTGTTCCGCCGCCGGTCCCGTGCGCGGCTGCGGGACGGTACGGCCACCCTCACGATCCTTCCGGGGGCTCCGGGGGCTCCGGGGGCTCCGGGGGCTCCGTCGGCTCCGTGGGCTCCGGGGGGCAGCGGTGGTGCGTCCGGGACCGCCTCGTCCGGGCCGGAGGCGGAGGCGGGGCATCCGGGTTCGAGGCGTACGGAGGCGGGGCTTCCGGAGCCAGGGCCGCCTGCGGAGGCGGGGCTTTCGGGCTCGGGGGGTTCGGAGGCGGTGCCTGCCCGTGCCGGGCCCGCGAGTGCCGGGCTTGCTGGTGCCGGGCCCGCGGTGGCCGGGCCCTCCGGTGACGGATCTGCCGATGCCGGGCCTGCGGAAGCCGGGCCTGCGGAAGCACGGCCGGCCGATGACGGACCCGTGGCCCTCGTCGTACCGCTGGAGATCGCCGCCTCGTACCGGGCCCGCAGGCGCGGGCTGCTCGGCCGTGACGGGGTCGAGGGGGCGCTGCTGCTGACCCCGGCCAACAGCGTGCACACGTTCCGGATGCGCTTCCCGATCGACGTCGCCCATCTGGACCGCGGACTCCGCGTCATCGCGGTGCGCACCATGCGCCCGGGCCGCCTCGGTGCGCTCCGGCCGCGCGCCCGGCACGTGCTGGAGGCGGAGGCGGGTGCCATGGAACGGTGGGGCCTGCGCCCCGGTACGACGGTGGAGATCGGCTGAGCCGGGGCACGCGCCGGGAGGAGACCCCACGCATGGACGAACGGGAACGGGCACGGGCACGGGCACGAGAACGAGAACGAGAACGGGGACGGGGACGGGGACGGGGACAGGAGCCCGAGCCCGAGCCCCGGCCCGAGCGCGGGTCCGAGGGCGGGTCCGAGAACGGGTCCGAAAACGGGTCCGAGGGCCGGTCCGACGGCGGCTTCGGGGACGGCTCCGGGGCACGGCCGCCCGCGGTGCAGCGGCGGTCCGCGCTGGCGGGCATCGTCGGGGCCGGACTGGCCGGAGCCGGTGCGGCGGGCGCGGCCGGCGGGCTGCTGGCGTCGGGCGGGGCTCAAGCCGCGCAGGATCCCGGCCGCGGGCTGCCCGTGCTGCCGCCCGGGGCCGACTGGGGCCGGGTGCTGGCCCGGACGCCCCAGGTGCAGCTCGCGCCCGGCACGACGTACACCCTGGACGAGCCGGTCGAGCTTCCCGACGACTGCTGGATCGCGGGCAACGGGGCGACCGTGACCGTGTCGGGGGACTCCTTGGGGGCGCTGAGGATCACCGGCAGGAGGAACGTCACCGTCACCGGGGTGCGTTTCCTGGGCCGGGCCGCCGACCCCGTCGACTCGCCCATGGTCGCCGCGCACGTCGGCGTCGCGCTCACCCGCAGCTTCAACGTCCGCGTCCTCGACTGCGACTTCGAGCGCTGGCGGGGCGCCGGAGTCACCGTGACCGGCTCGGTGGACGACGACTACTACGCCTACCGCGTCAAGCTCCGTGGCAACTCCTTCGACCGCTGCTACTTCGGGGTCTCGGCGGCGGACCGCAGCGAGTACTCCGTGCTCGGCGGCAACAGCTTCACCTACTGCCGGCTCGCGATCTGGAACTCCTCGGGCAACTGGACGGTCAATGACAACAACGTCATGGGCTGCCGCGGCGCGTACTACTCCCTCGCCGAGACCAGCCCGTACGGCTCCCTGCCCGCCGACAACTGGAACCACGGTTCGCTGGCCGGCAACACCTTCAACCACTCCAACAGCGGCGGCCGGTCCCCCTGGACCCGTGAGACCGCCTTCCCGGTCGGCGGCGAACCGCGGGACCCGGGCCCGGGGGTGGTCGTCGGCGGGGTGCTGCCGCCGACGTTCTCCGGCAACACCCTCTGGTACACGGACCTGACGGCCACGGACCTCCAGGGCACCCGCTGGCTGCTGTCGGGCAGCACGTTCTCGCACCTGACCATCGCGTGTACGGGTACGGCGCCGGTGCATCTGGTCGGCACCCAGTCGCGGAACCCGGGCGCGGCGCCGGTGCTGAGGGGGAACGTGAAGGACCTGCTGGAGTACCCGGGCTGACGGCGGGCGCCCGGATCGCCCGTCACGCCGGGCCGTCCTCGCAACCGGTCCCGCTTCAGCGGAAGCCATCGGCCGCCGTCGACCCGGCCGGCCACCATCAGCCCGGCCGGCGGCCATCAGCCCGGCCCCACCATCGGCCCGGCCGGCGGCGCGTCGTCGCCTCCGCGTGGTTTTCCGGCCCTCTCCCCGCGTCTCCCGGCAGTCCGGCGGCCGCCCCGGCCGGCTCAGGGCCTGCGGCCCCGGGTCACCGCCGCGAGATGGTCCTCGAAGGTGATCCGCCCGACGGGACGCCGTTCCCCTGCGGGGCCGAGCCCGCCCGCGTACCCCTCCTCCGCGCCGTCACCGACCTTGCCGGAGCCCGGATCCGTGCCCGCGGCGGGGCGGCCCGGCCCCGCCCCGTGCGGTCCCGGTCCGCCCGGCGGGACGAGATTGGCGCCCTCGCGCAGCGCGCGGAACGTCCGCCCCGGCAGCCGGACCGGCAGCACCGCGCGCCGCAGCCCGTGAGCCCGCAGCCAGCTCCGGGTCAGGTCCGCGTGGTCGCGCACCTGTGGTCCGCCCATGTCCGGCACCCGCCCGGCGGGGGCGCCGGCCGCCAGCCCGACAAGCCGCTCGGCCACCTCGGTGACGTCCACCGGCTGGAAGCGCACCCCCGCCAGGGCCGCGGTCACCGGCGACCGCCGCTGTACGGAGGCGACGCGCGCGATCAGATCGTGGAACTGCGTGGTGCGCAGCACCGTCCACGGCAGGCCCGACTCCTCGATGATCCGTTCGGCGGCCAGCTTGGTGCGGTAGTACCCGAGCGGGATGCGGTCGATCCCGGCGATGGAGATGTAGACCAGATGCGCCCCGCCGCCCGGCCGCCGCGCGAGCGCCTCCGTGAGCTGACGGGTCGCGCCGACGTCGGCCTTCCCGAGGGTGGTTGCGCAGTGGACGACGGTGTCGGCCCCGGCGACCGCCGCGTCGATCCCCTCCCCGGTCCGGAGATCCCCCACAGCCCAGTCGCAGTCCGGCGCGGATCCGTCGTCGGGCCGGGGCCGCCGGCTGAGCACCCGTACGGCGGGAGCGCGGTCCGTACCGGCGGAGGTGCCCGCACCGGGCGCCTCGTCGAGCAACCGCCGGACGACGGCCCGGCCGAGCGTGCCGGTACCGCCGGTCACCAGCACGGACCGTACCGCCATGACACACCTCCACCGCATCGGCGGAGCCCGGGAGTCGGCGCCGGGCCCTCGTCGGCATCATGCCGCACATCCCCGGCGGGGGCAGGCCCGCACCGTGCCGGCAGAGCCGGCCCGGGGAGCCGCCGTATCCGCTCCGGCCCGTTCCCGCTCCGGCTCCCGCTGCGGCCCGTCCCCGCTCCGGCTCCCGTTCCCGCTCCGGCTCCCGCTGCGGCGGAGGCGCCGCGGCCGTGTGTCAGCCGCCGCTCTCGGAGGAGCGGGGGAACGAGACCTCCACACGGCGGTTCTTCTTGCGGCCCTCCTCGGTGGAGTTGTCGGCGATCGGGTACTGCTCGCCGTAGCCGCGGATCTCGAAGGCGACGCCGGACCCGAGATCCTTGGCGAGCTGCTTGTGCACGGCGTTGGCCCGCTGCTTGGACAGCACGTCACCGTGCGCCGACGAACCGAGGTTGTCGGTGAAGCCGAAGACGCGGACCTTCTGCGCGTCCTGCTTCTTGATCTCTTCCGCGATGGTGGCGATGCGGTCGTGGGCGGTGCTGTCCAGCTTGGCGCTGTCCTTGCCGAACAGCACCTCGGCCTGGAGCGCGAAGGTGACGTCGGCGTTGGTGTCCTCGCGGCGCTCGTCACCGCTGAGGTCCTCGACCACCGACTTGATGTCGAGGACCTTGGCCTCGGCGAGGGTGGCACCGTCGACCATCTTGAGGTCGGGGTCGTTGCCGTCGACCTCGACGGGCGGCGAAGGGGTGATCGCCGCGCCCGGCCCGTCGTCGGCCCGGGCGGGAGCGGCGGTGAGCACACCGAAGGCGGAGAAGGCGAGCGCCACGGCGACAGCCGTGGGGGCGAGGGCGGGGTGCCGGGGGCGGGGTCGGGTGGAATTCATGGCAGCGGCTCACTCACTCGGGGAGATCTCGACGGTGGCCGCGTCGAAGGTGGGGAGAGTGAACTCGACTTCGGACGTCCCCTCCGGAGGAGACGGGAACTGAGCGAAAACCGGGACAGTCTCTCCGGCTCCCACCGCGGTGATCCCCGTGGTGCACAAGCAGCGGCCTTCTGTGTCACGCAGAACGTAATAGCGCTTCTTGCCCTCGTTGTCGATCAGAGCCGCGCCGCCCAGCGAATGCCCGTTGCCGAGGATCTCCTTCTCGTTGCCCCGCCATTCGGCCGTTTTGTAGAAATCCTTCTGGCCGTCGTTCTTCACCGCGCCACTCACAGTGACAAACCCACCGGCGTCCCGTTTCGCCGAACTGATGGACAGGACGATCTCGTCCGGCCCCCTCAACTCCGCGATGGTCTCTTCCTGCTCCGGCGCCTCGGATTCTCCGCGCCCCTCGCCCGAGTCACCGCCCGACTTGCCACCCTCGCTCGACTGCTGGGAGGAATCGGCGTCGGGGCTCTCCTCGCCATTACCGCCGCAACCGGCCACGGCGACGAGCAAACCCACCGCGAACGCGACTGCGGCGGCTCCCCTCCGGGCCTTCGCTGTGTGCCGAATGCTCATGGGATGTTGTCCTTCACTCGTCGTCCGCTGGTCAGTCGGTCAGATGGACCGAGAACAAGTCAGCTGGTTCCGGCAGCGCCTCTTCGTCGTCTGGGTCGATCAGCCATTCTTCGCCGTCACAGGAAATCTCCACGGGCTCGCCGCCCCCGCCTTCGTCCACCTGGCACCGTGGCTCCACGACCGCGGTGGCATCGGCTTCGCCGTGCACGCTCTCCGTGCCCGGCACAATGGACTCCCCCACCGTGTAGTCGGTCCTGATCGCCACGGAGAATCCGTACTCGGAGGTGTCAGCGAGGCCGCAGCGCGTGACGGTCGAATCGTTCCGGGCGGCGAAGTCGTCGGCCGCCGCACAGCCACCGTCCGTGGAGAACTCGTCGCCGCTGAGCCAGTCCTCCCAGGGACCGTCGTCCTCCAAGGCATCGAGGAAGCCGTCGAACAGCTCATCGCGAGAGTGTTGGGCGGCAGCCAACGCAGCGGCGTCCGCCGCGGTCTGGGCACCGTTGCGGGTCGCCGCGGCCTGCCCGACCGCGAAGTAGGCGAACGCGAGAAAGAGCAGGCCCGCCACCACCGTGATGTAGATGGGGAAGGCCTGCCCGGAATCGACCCGGAACCGGCTCCGTATGCTCCGTATCAACCGGAGTTGATGTTGCCGATCGCTTCCATGATGCGATTCAGAATCGCACTGCCGATTCCCGACCCCGCGATCGCCCCGATGATCAGGACGACCACCAGGATGATCCCCAGGTATTCCAGCGCCGTCTGGCCGCTGTCCCTTTCCCCGGAGGCCCGGGTGGTCCGGGACGCGCGGGACGCGATCGACTGGACCGCCGTGTCGCGCCAGCCGTGGGCGCGGGCCTTCGTGCCGGCCGCCGCCTTCGCCAGAGGGTTGTTCGACATGGGATTCCTCTCCCGTGCTGACCGGTCGCGCGCCGTCCGACGCGTATGTCTCTGCCGGAAGATACGAAGGTCCGGCCATGGGCGCCGAGGGCCCCTGGGCCCAATGTCGGGCCCAACGGCGGGCCGACGGGCCCGACTCCCTGCGGAGACGTGAACGCACCCGCCTGCGCATGTGCCGCGCCCCCCGTTCAGCCATGGCCGTCACCGCCGCCCGGGCGTTCCCCGCCGAGCCAGGTCAGTATGGCTTCGGAGCGGCTCGTCGCGGACAGCTTCGAGAAGATCCGGTTGATGTGGTTCTTGACAGTCTTCTCACTGATGAAACAGGCTGCGGCGATTTGCTGATTGCTCATGCCCGTGGCAATCAGGTCCATCACTTCCACCTCCCGGTGGCTCAGCCCGTGTGCTCCGCGTTCCGCTCGGCGGCATGGCCGTTCGAACGAAAACTCTCCCACAAGTCGTTGCTGTTGCGAAGTGATTCGTTGAAGCTCGGCCGATTCACGCCATCCGCGACCGGATTCCACACCGCTTTCGCGCCAACGATCATTCACTCCATCGTGTGCATACGCATTGCCGGTCGGCGGGGCGGCCCAGCCGAGACCGTCCGGCAGCACCGTGACGCCGGGCCGTGGCGCGCCGCGGACATGGGCCACCAAGGCGTTCGCGGCGGTCGGGGTCAGCGGAGCGCCGCCCTCGCGCACCGACCGGACCGCCGCGAGCAGTTCGTCCGCCGTGAACTCGCCGTGCACCAGATAGCCGCCCGCCCCCAGCCGCAGCGACTCCTTCACGACGTCGGCCTCCCTGCTGTACGTCAGCATCAGCACCGGCGCGAGCGGCACCAGGTGCGGCAGCGCCGAGATGCCGTCCACGACCGGCATCCGCACGTCCAGCAGGACAACGTCCGGCCGGTGGGCACGGGTGGCGCGCAGGGCCTCCTCGCCGTCGGCCGCGGCGGCGACGACCCGGACGTCGTCCCGGCTGTCGAGCAGCACGGTCAGCCCGGCCCGTACGACCGGGTTGTCGTCCGCGACGACGACCCGGAGCAGCACGGGTGGCGTGTCCCGGTCCCCGGGGGCGGGAGGTGCCGGGAGGTGCGCCGTGGTGCCGGCGGTGTCACGCGTGCGCGGGTTTCGCATGGTCCTGCCTCCCTTCGTCCGGTGCCGGGTGGCCGGCTTGCCCGGCCGGGCAGCCGGGGCGTGGTTCCGCTACGGCTCCTGGTTCACCGGCCGGGGTGTACGGATGCGCCTCGCGGCGCGGTTCCGGGCCCGGCCGGGGTTGTCGCGGTATGCCTTCGAGCAGCCGGGCCGGCGGGAGGCCGGTGCCCGGGGCCGGTGGCGCGACCGGGAGTTCGAGGCGTACCTCGGTGCCCGACTCCCGGTGGCCCCTGCCGATCCGGAGCCGGGCGCCCACGCCCGCGGCCCGCTCGACCATCCCCACCAGGCCGTAGTGGCCCGCCGCGCGCAGGGAGTCGAGGGTGGTGCACGGCGGGAGGCCGCAGCCGTCGTCCAGCACGCTGATGCGGAGGATCCGGGTTCCGGCCGGTCCGGGTTCCCGTGCGGGCATCGGACCGGGCGGCCGGGACGCCGCCGTGTCCCGGGCGGGCCCGTTGCCCGGGCCGGCGTCCGCTGCCCTGCCCGGGCCCGCCGCCGGGCCGGTGCCCGGGATCGCGCCCACCTCGACCCCGGCCTCCACCACGACCCGGCCCGCGCAGGCGTGCCGCTGGGTGTTCTCCAGCGCCTCGGCCGCGATGATCAGCAACTGGCGTGCCACGCCCCGCGGCACCGTGCCCGGCAGCGGAGGGGCGCAGCCGATGCCCCAGCTCCGGAAGTCGGCCGGGATGCCGGTGGTGCGGGACCAGTCGGCGGTCCGGGCCGCGAGTTCGTCGGCCAGAGCGCCCAGCGGGACCTCGGGGACCTCGGGGTGGAACCCGGGCTGGGGTTCGGGGTGCGGCTCGGGCTCGGTGCCGGGCTCGGGGTGCGGCTCGGCGGGAGCCCCGGGGCGGAACCCGGTGGGATCCCCGGGACCCGCGCCCGGGTGGGCTGCCGGGCCCGTTCCCGCGTGCATCCCGGGAACCGGGTGGCGGCCCCGGTCCGCGACGGTGCCCCGGCCGGTGGCGGCGGCCGCGCCGGGCCCCGGGTAGGGAACGGCGCCCCCGGCCGCGGCGGGGTCCCCGGCCGGTTCGGGAGGCGTGTGCGCGGGAGCGTGCCGGTACGGAACCCGGCCGGCCCCAACACCGCTCCGGGAGCCGCCGTCCCCGTGACTCGGCAGCCCTCCCGCCGGGACGCCCGTGCCGCCCGGACTCCGCTCGTTCCTCAGGTCGGACAGCAGGGCCCGCGACTCCGCCGCCGCGTGCCTGGCCGCGTGCGCGACCATGTCCGCGCTGCGCCGCAGCGTTTCCGGCCGGGTGTCCGGGCGGCCCGCCGACGACGCCAGGCCGTCGGCCGCGAGCGCGAGGCCGTGCAGCGTCTTGGCCACCGAGTCGTGCATCTCCCGGGCCAGCCTGGCCCGTTCCTCGCCGACGGCCTCTGCGGCGGCCAGCCGGGCGCGGGCCCGGGTGAGGGCCCGGCCGGCCGCGCCGAACCGGAGCAGCAGATTCCGCAGGCCCACCCCCGCCGCGCCCGCGACGGCACAGAAGCCGGGGAGTACGACCACGGCGGCCGGCCCGCCCCCGATACCGGGATTCGCCCCGTACGCGGCCGCCAGCACCAGGATCTGGAGTCCCGCGAACACCCCGGCGCCGCGCCAGCCGTAGGCCAGGCCGGCGAGCAGCGGCGTGCAGACGGTGACGTAGCCGAGAGTGGACTCGGGGGTGGCCGTGAGCAGCAGCAACGCGCTGAACAGCAGGTCGACGCCCAGCAGGGCGGGATGCCTGAGCAGCAGCGGGCCGAAGCGTTCCCAGTCGCGCCACATGACGTACGAACCCATGAAGGTGATCAGTACGGCGGTGCCGATGAGCCAGGTCGCGGCGCCGGGCGCGGTGCGGCCGAGGGCGAAGGGGGTGCCGAGCGCGATCATGGCGAGGCGGAACGCGAAGACCTGGCGGGCCAGGGCCTGGAGGGCGTTCAGCTGGAGCCGCAGACTGGGGGCGTCGGCCGTCCCGCCCGCCGCCTCCGGACCGGTGACGCCGTACGGGTCCGGGGAACGGCCGGTACGGGACCCGGGCGCCGGGTCCGGCAGCGGCGGCCCCGGGGTACGGGACGCGCCCGGCGGAATCCGCTGCGACACGGCGGGCCCGGGGGCCGGCTCGGTGGTCACCGGGGGCGGTGGCGGCAGCGGCGGACGGGGCGGCGGCAGGGGCGCGGCGGGCCGGGGACGGCCCGGTGCCGAGGTCGCGGGGCGTGCCGGGGCCCCGTCCTCCCGCCCGGACGGGGCCATGCTGTCACGCAAGTCCCTGTGCAAGTCCGTGTGCTCACGCAAGTCCCCGGACTCGCGCAGGTCCCTGTGCTCGCGCAGGTCCCTGTGCTCGCGGTGCGCCCGGTCCTCGCGGGCCTCGTGGTCCTCGTGGTTCGCCTGTTCGGCCTGTTCGGCCTGTTCCACCCGGTCCGCCGCCCGGTCCGCCCGGTGCTCGCCGTACTCGCGGTCCCCGCCGTACTCGCGCGGCGCTCGGACCGCCCGGCCACCACGGTCCTCGCGGTCGTCGTGGTCACCGTGGTCACCGCGGTCCTCGCGGTCCTCGCGGTCCTCGTGCTGTGGTCCGTACGCGCGATGCCGGCGGCGGGTGCCGTCGCCGTCCCCCTCGCCGCGCAGTCCCTCTTCGGCCGTCACGTCCGTTCCCCTCTCCGCCGGTGTCTCGGCCCCCGCCTCGACCCGTCTTCCGGACCCCCGTCCTGTTCGTGCTCACCGTGCTGCCGTACTGCCGTGCTGTTCGTGCTTCCCGTGCTGCCGAGTTGTTCATGCTCTCTGTACTGCCGTACTGCCGTACTGCCGTACTGCCGTACTGCCGTACTGCCGTGCTTCCGAGGTGCTGTCCCGTGCTCCGAACCGCCTGTGCCCGGTCCGCCGTACCGCCGTACCGCCCTGCGCTCCGTACCGCCTACCGCCGTACGCCGTGCCGCCCCTGCCGCCCGCACCGCCCGCTCCGCGTCTCCCGGTCCGCCCCGCCCGCCGCTCCGCTGCTTCCCGTACGGGCCCGGGTCAGCCGGTGATCGCCCCGAAGTCCACGTCCGAGCCGAAGACGAAGCCCGCCACCAGCAGGATCAGCGTCCCCGGCAGCATGAAGGTGGTGACGGCGAGCGTCGCCTTCGGGACGGTCTTCGCGGCCCGGCGGCGGGCGTTCTGCGCGTCGGTGCGGCGCATGTCGTTCGCGATCTGGATCAGCGTCTCGACGATCGGCGCGCCCAGTTCCTCGCCCTGCTGGAGCGCGGTGACGAACATCGCGACCTGTTCGCTGTCGTTGCGCCGTCGCAGTTCGTCGAAGGCCTCCCGGCGGCTGACGCCCATGTCCATCCGGCGCAGCGCGATGCTCAGTTCGTCGGCCCACGGGCCCTCGTACCGCTCGGCGACCCGGGCGAGCGCCTGCCGGAAGCTCAGCCCGGCGCTGACGACGACGGCGAGGACGTCGAGGAAGTCGGGCAGCGTCCGTTCGATGTCGGCCTTGCGCTGCTGTACGGCGGCCCAGATGCCGACCTCGACCCAGAAGACGCCGAACAGCACCAGCACCACCGCGAGGACGAGCTGCCCGCGCAGCAGCATGCTGAGCGCGCCCGCGAAGCCGACGAAGCCGTAGACGGCGCGGCGTGCGGCGTAGCGGTCGAGGGTCAGGCCGCCGGGGTTGCCGGCCCGGTCGATGCGGCGGCGGATGCGGTCGACGCGCCTGGGCCCCATCAGACGGAGCACCGCCGGGGCCCAGCGCATGCCGAGCCGGTCGATACCGGAGTTCACGGCGGTGGTGCGGGTGGCGCCGACCTCCAGCGCGAGGGTCAGGTCGTCGGGGAGTTCGGCCGCGCGGCGGTAGAGCGCGATGCCGTAACAGGCAAGAGCGACGGCAAGGGCGGCGGCGACGGCGGTCGCGAAAGCCGTCAGCAGGTCTGTCATCGGTTCCGTCCTCCTCTCGGTCGGCGATACGGCCGGCTGTGCGACCGGGTTGTTCTGTCGGGCTGTGCGGCCGGGCTGTGCGGCCGGGCTGTCCAGTCGGCTGTGCTGCGGGCGGTACGGGCGGAGCGTGCCGTGTGCGGAGCGTTCGGCGGGCGGTACGGGCGGAGCGTGCGGCCGGGGCTGCGGGCAGCCGTGCGGGCGGGTCAGACGTCGATCTTGGACATGCGGCGGATCAGGACGAACCCCACGGCGTACAGCGCGAGAGCCACGACGACGGCGGCCTGCCCGTAGAACGAGCCGGTCATCCGTTCGAGCGCGCCGGGCATGACCCGGTCCATCAGCAGCAGCGCGCCGATGCCGAAGCCCGGTACGGCGTACGCGGTGATGGTGATCTGGGAGAGCTGGGTGCGGACCTCGCGCCGGGTCTCCTTGCGCTCCTCCAGGGTCTGGGTGAGGTTGCGCAACGAGCCGACGACGGTGCCGCCCGCCCGGTTGGAGAGCACCAGTGTCGTGACGAGGACGACGAGTTCGCGGGACGGCAGCCGGTCGGCCAGTTCGCCCAGCGCGTCGTCCACGGAGTGGCCGACCGCGAGCTGCGCGGCGACCTTGCCCAGTTCCTCCCCGGCGGGCGCGTCGAGTTCCTCGGCGGCCATGCCGAGCGCGGTACGGAGCGCGAGCCCGGCCTGAGTGGCGTTGGCCAGCACCCGGGCGAGTTCGGGGAGCTGGCCGACGAACTTCTCGGTGCGCCGCGCGCGCTGCCAGTTCAGGAAGGCATACGCGCCCCAGAGCCCGGTCAGTCCGGCCACCGGGCCGAAGAAGGCAGCGAGGACGGAGGCCGCGACGAGCCACAGGGCGACGACTCCGGCCAGCACGGCGACGAAGAACTCGCCGGGCGTGATGTCGAGGCCGGTCGCGGCGAGCCGCAGCTCCAGACCGCGGCCGAGGCGGGTGCGGCGCAGTCGCCGGTCGACGCCGGAGAACCGGCGCTCCCGGCTGCCTCCGGTGAGCCGGCCGGGCGAGCTGAGGCGTTCCACGAGCGCTTCGTGCTGCGCCCGGCCGGCGGTGTACGCGTGCACGCCCGCGACGGCGAGCACCGCGCACAGCAGGGCGGCCCCGGCTGTGAGGAGCGGCAGGTCGATGGCCGTGTCCATGGGGTTTCAGCCCGCCTCCCGGGTCGTGAGCTGCTCGTCGGTCGCGGCGACGCCGAAGGCGGGCGGCAGGGGTTCGCCCGCCATGTACAGCCGGTCGGCGACGCGGCGGGGCAGCCGGTCGTAGGTGAAGTGGCCGCGGACGACGCGGTCGGCGCCGACGGGCCGGGCGTCGAACCGGGCGACGCTGGTGAGCCGGTACGTCTCGTGGCCGTACGAGGAGAGCATGGCGACCTCGCCGACCTTGCGGGTGCCGTCGGCGTGCCGGGTGAGCTGCACGATGCAGTCGACGGCCGAGTTGATCTGGTCGCGCAGCGCCTCGAACGGAATGGTGACCTCCGACATGGAGGCGAGCGTCTGGAGCCGCATCAGGGCGTCCTCGGCGCTGTTGGCGTGCACGGTGGCGAGGGAACCGTCGTGCCCGGTGGACATGGCCTGGAGCATGTCGAGGGTCTCGCCGCCGCGGACCTCGCCGACGATGATCCGGTCGGGGCGCATCCGCAGGGAGTTGCGGACCAGGTCGCGCACGGTGATGCGGCCCTTGCCCTCGACGTTGGGCGGGCGGGTCTCCAGCCGGATGACGTGGGCCTGCTGGAGCTGGAGTTCGGCGGCGTCCTCGACCGTGATGACGCGCTCGCCCTCGGGGATGAGCCCGGACAGGGCGTTGAGCAGGGTCGTCTTCCCGGAGCCGGTGGCGCCGGAGACGATCACGTTGAACTTGGCCCGGATCAGGCCGGAGAGCAGCAGCACGATCGGCTCGTCGAGGGTGCCGAGGTCCACGAGTTCCCGGAGCCGGTAGGCGCGCGGGAAGCGGCGGATGGTGAGGGTCGGCCCGGTCAGCGCGAGCGGCGGGATGATGACGTTGACGCGCTCGCCGGAGGGGAGCCGGGCGTCGACCATCGGGTTGGCCTCGTCCACCCGCCGGTTGACGGTGGAGACGATGCGTTCGATGGTCTGCATCAGCTGCTCGTCGGACGCGAAGCGCACGGGGACCTGCTCGACGCGCCCGGCCCGTTCGACGAAGACCTGGTCGGGCCCGTTGACCATGATCTCGGTGATCGACGCGTCTTCGAGGAGGGGTTCGAGCACGCCGAGGCCGAGCGCCTCGTCCACGACACGGCGGATCAGCTGGGAGCGCTCGGCCGTGGAGAGCACCGGGCCCTCGCGGCTGATGATGTGGCCCAGCACCCGTTCGAGGCGGGCGCGCCGCTCGGCGGCGGCGAGCGCCGACATCTCGGCGAGGTCGATCTCCTCCAGCAGCTTGGCGCGGTAGACGGCGACGAGATGGCCGTCCTCGCGCACCCCGCCGTTGTCCTCGGGGGAGGTGACGCGCGCCCTCAGGCTCATGGTGTCTTCTCCTCGTTCGTGCGGCGCGTGCGGTCCGCGCGGTGCGGGTGTGCCGCGGTGCCGTCGGCCGCGGTGTCGTGCGCCGCCGCCGGGTGTGCCGCCGTGCGGTGTGTCCGGCGTGCGGTGTGTCCGGCGCCGGGGCGGGCCGGGGCGGGGAACGGTTCAGTCGCGGGGCATGGTCGCGCTCCGTTCGACGGTGCCGAAGTTGTCGATGCCGGGGATGACCGACGGGATGGTGATCCCGGCGGTCGCCACCGACTCGTCCTCCCCGCCGCCCACGGAGACGGTCGCCCCGTCGGCGAGCCAGCCGCTGATCGCGGAACGGCCGGCGGCCGCCGGGTCGGTGTCCGCCTCCTCGTAGGCGTCCGTACGGGCGGCCGCGCGCGCCGCCGTCCCGGCCTGCGAGGCCGCGTACGCCACCACGCCGAGCTGGATCGCGGCGAACGCGACCAGCAGCAGGATCGGGACGAAGCCGATGAACTCGATCGCGGCCTGGCCCCGGTCGCGCGCTCGCCGCGGGCGGCGTTCC
>NZ_WHPN01000356.1 GCF_009735685.1 Streptomyces lycii
CTCGCCCGGCACCTTCCGGCACCGGCCCGTGACCGGCCGGGCCCGCCGCCGAAACCGGCCGGGCCCGCGCCGCCGAAACCGGCCGGGTCCGCCGCCGAAACCCGCCGGGCCCGCCGCCGAAACCCACTGGCCCCGCCGCCCTGACCCACCGGGCCCGACCCGTACCGCCGGTCCCGGTGCGCGGACCCCGGAGCGTCGGTGCCCGCCAGTAGGGTGGGTGCCATGGCCGACCCGAGCAGCTACCGACCCAAGCCGGGACAGATCCCCGACTCGCCGGGGGTCTACAAATTCCGCGACGAGCACCGCAGGGTGATCTACGTCGGCAAGGCGAAGAGCCTCCGCCAGCGGCTCTCCTCGTACTTCCAGGACGTGGCGAACCTCCACCCGCGGACCCGCACGATGGTGACCACCGCCGCCTCCGTGGAATGGACGGTCGTCTCCACCGAGGTCGAGGCGCTCCAGCTCGAATACTCCTGGATCAAGGAGTTCGACCCGCGGTTCAACGTCAAGTACCGCGACGACAAGAGCTACCCCTCCCTCGCGGTCACGCTGAACGAGGAGTTCCCCCGGGTCCAGGTCATGCGCGGGCCGAAGCGGAAGGGCGTGCGCTATTTCGGTCCGTACGCCCATGCCTGGGCGATCCGCGAGACCGTCGACCTGATGCTGCGCGTCTTCCCCGTGCGGACCTGCTCCGCCGGGGTCTTCAAGCGCTCGGCCCAGATCGGCCGCCCCTGCCTCCTCGGCTACATCGGCAAGTGCTCCGCCCCCTGCGTCGGCCGGGTCAGCGCCGAGGAACACCGGGAGCTCGCCGACGACTTCTGCGATTTCATGGCCGGCCGCACCGGCGCCTATCTGCGCCGGCTGGAGCGGGAGATGCAGCGGGCCGCGGAGGAGATGGAGTACGAGCGGGCGGCCCGGCTGCGCGACGACATCGAGGCGCTCCGCCGCGCCATGGAGAAGAACGCCGTCGTCCTCGCCGACGCCACCGACGCCGATCTCATCGCCGTCGCCGAGGACGAGCTGGAGGCGGCCGTCCAGATCTTCCACGTCCGCGGCGGCCGGGTGCGCGGCCAGCGCGGCTGGGTCACCGACAAGGTCGAGGCGGTCGACACCGCGGGCCTCGTCGAGCACGCCCTCCAGCAGCTCTACGGCGAGGAGAGCGGCGAGGGCGTCCCCCGGGAGGTGCTGGTCCCCGCGCTGCCCGACCCGGTCGATCCGCTGGCGCGCTGGCTCGCGGACCGCCGCGGCAGCGGAGTCGACCTGCGGATACCGCAGCGCGGCGACAAGAAGGACCTGATGGCGACCGTCCAGCGGAACGCCCAGCAGGCACTGGTGCTGCACAAGACCAAGCGGGCCTCCGACCTGACGACGCGCTCCCGGGCCCTCGAGGAGATCGCCGAGGCGCTCGGCCTGGACTCCGTCCCGCTGCGCATCGAGTGCTTCGACATCTCCCATCTCCAGGGCGACGACGTGGTGGCCTCGATGGTGGTCTTCGAGGACGGCCTGGCCCGGAAGAGCGAGTACCGCCGCTTCCAGATCAAGTCGTTCGCCGGCCAGGACGACGTACGGTCCATGCACGAGGTCGTGAGCCGCCGGTTCCGCCGCTATCTGCTGGAGAAGCAGAAGACGGGCGAGTGGGACGAGGAGGCGCCCGGCGACCCGGCCGAGGCCGGCGGCGAGATCGACGCCCAGTCCGGCGGCCCGATCGACCCGGACACGGGCCGGGCGCGCCGCTTCGCCTATCCTCCGCAGCTCGTCGTCGTCGACGGCGGGCAGCCGCAGGTCGCGGCGGCCCGGCGGGCGCTGGAGGAGCTGGGCGTCGACGACGTCGCGGTCTGCGGCCTCGCCAAGCGGCTGGAGGAGGTCTGGCTGCCCGGCGAGGACGACCCCGTCGTGCTGCCCCGCTCCAGCGAGGGCCTGTATCTCCTCCAGCGGGTCCGCGACGAGGCGCACCGCTTCGCCATCGCGTACCAGCGCAAGAAGCGGGGCAAGCGGCTGCGTGCCGGGCCGCTGGACGACGTGGCCGGACTCGGCGAGAGCCGCCGGCAGGCGCTGCTGAAGCATTTCGGCTCGCTCAAACGGCTCCGTTCGGCGACGATCGACGAGATCTGCGAGGTCCCGGGCTTCGGCCGCAAGACGGCCGAGAGCGTCGTGGCGGCTCTCGCGAAGGCGGCACCCGCCGCCCCGGCGGTGAACACCGCCACCGGAGAGATCATGGAAGACGAGGGTCCGGCGGCCGGTGTGCCGCCGGCGGGACGGGGGATGGAAAGATGAGCGAGACCGGAAGAGACGGAGAACAGGTGGGTACGGGCACGACGGCGGAGGCGGCCGACGCCATCCCCGAGCTGGTCATCATCTCGGGCATGTCGGGAGCCGGGCGCAGCACGGCCGCCAAGTGCCTGGAGGACCTCGGCTGGTTCGTGGTGGACAATCTGCCGCCCGCCCTGATCCCCACCATGGTGGACCTCGGCGCGCGCTCGCAGGGGAACGTCGCCCGGATCGCGGTCGTCGTGGACGTCCGCGGGCGCAGCTTCTTCGACAGCCTCCGCGAGTCCCTCGCGGTGCTGGCCGCCAAGAAGGTCAAGCGCCGGGTGATCTTCCTGGAGGCCTCCGAGGACGCGCTCGTACGGCGCTTCGAGTCGGTCCGGCGCCCGCATCCGCTGCAGGGCTCCGGCCGCATCGTCGACGGCATCGCGGCCGAGCGGGACCTGCTGCGCGAGCTGCGCGGCGACGCCGACCTGGTCATCGACACCTCCAGCCTCAACGTCCACGAGCTGCGCGCCAAGATGGACGCCCAGTTCGCGGGGGAGGAGGAGCCGGAGCTGCGGGCGACCGTGATGTCCTTCGGCTACAAGTACGGCCTCCCGGTCGACGCCGACCTGGTCGCGGACTGCCGCTTCCTGCCCAACCCGCACTGGGTGCCGGAGCTGCGCCCCTTCACCGGGCTCAACGAGGAAGTCTCCGGCTATGTCTTCAACCAGCCGGGCGCCAAGGAGTTCCTCGACCGCTACGCCGAGCTGCTCCAGCTCATCGCCTCCGGTTACCGCCGCGAGGGCAAGCGGTATGTGACCATCGCCGTCGGCTGCACCGGCGGCAAGCACCGCAGTGTCGCGATGTCCGAGAAGCTCGCCGCCCGCCTGGCCGCGGAGGGAGTGGAGACGGTCGTGGTCCACCGGGACATGGGGCGCGAGTGAGAACCCCGCGGCAGCCCGCCGGCGACGCCTCGCGGATCGGCGGACGCGTACGGCGGCTGATGCCGGAGCGCGGCGGCCGGGCCGCCGCGCGTCCCGGCGGCCGCCGGCGCGGCACCAATCCGAAGGTCGTCGCGCTCGGCGGCGGGCAGGGGCTGTCCGCCTCGCTCGCCGCGCTGCGCCGGATCACGGGGGACCTGACCGCCGTCGTCACCGTGGCCGACGACGGCGGCTCCAGTGGCCGGCTCCGCGACGAGCTGGGCGTGCTGCCGCCCGGTGACCTGCGCAAGGCCCTCGCGGCGCTCTGCGGGGACGACGACTGGGGCCAGACGTGGGCCCGGGTCATCCAGCACCGCTTCGCCGGCGAGGGCGAGCTCCAGGGTCACGCGGTCGGCAATCTGCTGATCGTCGCCCTCTGGGAGCAGCTCGGCGACCATGTGCGGGCGCTGGAGTGGGTCGGCCGGCTGCTGGGCGCGCACGGCCGGGTGCTGCCCATGTCGGCCGTGCCGCTGGAGCTGGAGGCGCTGGTACGGGGCCACGACCCCTCCCGTGCCGAGGACGTCGACACGGTGCGCGGCCAGGCGACCGTGGCGCTCACCCCGGGCGAGGTGCAGTCGGTCCACCTGGTGCCGGCCGACCCGCCCGCGGTGCCCGAGGCGGTGGAGGCGGTCCTCGACGCGGACTGGGTGGTGCTCGGTCCGGGCTCCTGGTTCTCCTCGGTGATCCCGCATCTGCTGGTGCCCGAGCTGCTGGACGCGCTGACGGAGACGAAGGCCCGCCGGGTGCTGTCGCTGAACCTCGCTCCGCAACCCGGCGAAACCTCCGGCTTCTCCCCGCAGCGTCATTTGGAGGTTTTGGCCCGACACGCCCCTAAACTCGCCTTCGACGTGGTGCTGGCCGACGAGGCCGCCGTGCCCGACCGGGAAAGCCTCACCGAAGCCGCCGAGCGGCTCGGCGGGACGGTCGAGCTGGCGCCGGTGGCCGCGCCGGACAGCTCGGCGAAGCACGACCCCGAGCTGCTGGCCGCCGCGTACGACCGGATTTTCAGGATGCACGGAAGGATCGGCCCATGGCGATGACGGCAGCGGTGAAGGATGAGATCTCCCGGCTACCCGTCACCCGGACCTGCTGCCGGAAGTCGGAGGTCTCGTCGATCCTGCGGTTCGCCGGGGGGCTCCATCTGGTGAGCGGCCGGATTGTGATCGAGGCGGAGCTGGACACCGGTATCGCCGCCCGGCGGCTGCGGAAGGACATCCTCGAGATCTTCGGGCACAATTCCGACCTCGTCGTGATGGCCCCGGGCGGCCTGCGCCGCGGCAGCCGGTACGTCGTCCGGGTGGTGGCGGGCGGTGACCAGCTGGCGCGTCAGACCGGACTGGTCGACGGCCGCGGCCGTCCGGTGCGCGGGCTCCCGCCGCAGGTGGTCTCGGGGGCCACCTGCGACGCGGAGGCCGCCTGGCGCGGCGCCTTCCTGGCGCACGGCTCGCTCACCGAGCCCGGCCGGTCCTCCTCCCTGGAGGTCACCTGCCCGGGGCCCGAGGCGGCGCTCGCCCTGGTCGGGGCGGCGCGCAGGCTCAGCATCGGCGCCAAGGCGCGCGAGGTGCGGGGCGTGGACCGCGTCGTCGTACGGGACGGGGACGCCATCGGCGCGCTGCTGACCCGGCTCGGCGCGCACGAGTCGGTGCTGGCCTGGGAGGAGCGGCGGATGCGCCGCGAGGTGCGGGCCACCGCCAACCGGCTGGCGAATTTCGACGACGCCAACCTGCGCCGCTCGGCGCGTGCCGCGGTCGCGGCCGGCGCCCGGGTGCAGCGGGCCCTGGAGATCCTCGGCGAGGAGGTGCCGGAGCACCTCGCGGCGGCCGGCCGGCTGCGGATGGAGCACAAGCAGGCGTCCCTGGAGGAGCTGGGGGCGCTCGCCGACCCGCCGCTGACGAAGGACGCCGTCGCGGGCCGTATCCGCCGGCTGCTCGCGATGGCCGACAAGCGGGCGCAGGACCTGGGCATTCCGGGCACGGAGTCGAACCTTTCCGAGGAGCTGCCCGGCGACCTCTCCGGCGAGATGGTCGGCTGACGCCCCGTCGGATCACCGCCCCACCGGGCCCCGCCGGACCCGCTCCCGAACCCTACTCATCGGTAGTCCGTGCCGTGTCCTGCGACGCTTACCCAGTGTGACGAAGCAGTGATCGGAGGCGGTGTCCCGGCCCCGCCACGGGGGCGGCCGGGCCGCCGCTGCCAATGTCACGTACGTCCCTTCTTAGGGGTAGGGTCGAGGGTGGTCGGGGACATCCCATACAGCTCGCCGGCGTCGAAACCGGCGTACCAACGAGGAGATCGGTTCGTGACGATCCGCGTAGGCATCAACGGATTCGGCCGCATTGGTCGTAACTTCTTCCGGGCCGCCCTGGAGCAGGGTGCGGACATCGAGATCGTCGGTGTCAACGACCTGACCGACAATGCGACCCTGGTGCACCTGCTCAAGTACGACTCCATCCTGGGCCGCCTCAAGGCCGAGGTCAGCCACACCGAGGACACCATCACGGTCGGCGGCAAGACCTTCAAGACGATGGCGGAGCGCGACCCGGCGAACCTGCCGTGGAGCGAGCTCGGCGCCGACATCGTCATCGAGTCGACCGGCATCTTCACCAAGCGCGACGACGCCGCCAAGCACCTCGCCGCCGGCGCCAAGAAGGTCCTCATCTCCGCGCCCGCGAAGAACGAGGACATCACCGTCGTCATGGGCGTCAACGAGGACAAGTACGACGCCGCGCAGCACGACGTCATCTCCAACGCCTCCTGCACCACCAACTGCGTGGCGCCGATGGCCAAGGTGCTCGACGAGGCCTTCGGCATCGTCAAGGGCATGATGACGACCGTCCACGCGTACACCAACGACCAGCGGATCCTGGACTTCCCGCACAAGGACCTGCGCCGCGCCCGCGCCGCCGCGGAGAACATCATCCCGACCTCCACGGGTGCCGCCAAGGCCACCGCGCTGGTCCTGCCGCAGCTCAAGGGCAAGCTGGACGGCATCGCGATGCGCGTCCCGGTCCCGACCGGCTCGGTGACCGACCTGGTGCTGGAGCTGGACCGCGAGGTCACCCGGGACGAGGTCAACGCCGCCTTCCAGAAGGCCGCCGAGGGCCAGCTCAAGGGCGTCCTGGAGTACACCGAGGACCCGATCGTCTCCTCGGACATCGTCAACTGGCCGGCCTCCTGCACCTTCGACTCGCTGCTCACCATGGCGCAGGGCAAGCAGGTCAAGGTCGTCGGCTGGTACGACAACGAGTGGGGCTACTCCAACCGCCTGGTGGACCTCACCGTCTTCGTCGGTGGCAAGCTCTGACCGCTGCCTGACGGCACCGATGTGCACCCCGCAGGGCTCGGACGGCGCGACGTCGCGCCGTCCGAGCCCTGTGTGCCAACCGAAGACGATGGAGTTTGCACACGCATGAAGACGATCGACGACCTCCAGGTCGCGGGCAAGCGGGTCTTCGTCCGCGCCGACCTGAACGTGCCGCTCGACGGCACCACCATCACCGACGACGGCCGCATCCGCGCCGTCCTGCCGACCGTCGCCAAGCTCGCCGAGGCCGGCGCGCGGGTGATCGTCGCCTCCCACCTGGGCCGCCCCAAGGGGGCCCCGGACCCGCAGTTCTCGCTCGCGCCCGCCGCCCGCCGCATCGGCGAGCTGCTGGGGAAGGACGTCGCCTTCGCGACCGACACCGTGGGCGACTCCGCGCGGGAGACCGTGGCGGCCCTCGCCGACGGGCAGATCGCCGTGCTGGAGAACCTGCGCTTCAACGCCGGTGAGACCAGCAAGGACGACGCCGAGCGCGGCGCCTTCGCCGACGAGCTAGCCGCCCTCGCCGACCTCTACGTCGGTGACGGCTTCGGCGCCGTGCACCGCAAGCACGCCTCGGTCTACGACCTCCCGGCCCGCCTCCCGCACGCCGCGGGCGGTCTCATCGCCGCCGAGGTCGAGGTCCTCAAGAAGCTCACCGAGGACGTCCGGCGGCCGTACGCCGTCGTGCTCGGCGGCGCCAAGGTCTCCGACAAGCTCGGAGTCATCGACCACCTGCTGGAGAAGGCCGACCGCATCCTCATCGGCGGCGGCATGGCGTACACCTTCCTGAAGGCGCAGGGGTACGAGGTCGGCAGCTCGCTGCTGCAGGAGGACCAGCTCCCGGCCGTGCGGGACTATCTGGCCCGGGCGAAGGAGCGCGGCGTGGAGTTCGTCCTCCCCGTCGACGTGCTGGCCGCCGCCGGGTTCCCGGACCTGAAGGCCAAGGCCGCCACCGAGCCGGCCACCGTCGGCGCGGACGCCATCCCCGCCGAGCTGATGGGGCTGGACATCGGCCCGGAGACCCGTAAGCTCTTCGCCTCGAAGCTCGCCGACGCGGACACCGTCTTCTGGAACGGTCCCATGGGCGTCTTCGAGCACCCCGACTACGCCGAGGGCACCCGCGCGGTCGCCCAGGGCCTTCTCGACAGCCCCGGCTTCACCGTCGTCGGCGGCGGAGACTCCGCCGCCGCCGTGCGGCTGCTGGGCTTCGACGAGAACGCTTTCGGCCACATTTCGACCGGTGGTGGCGCGAGCCTCGAATACCTCGAGGGCAAGACGCTCCCCGGCCTCGCCGCACTGGAGGACTGACCCCCTGATGAGCAGCCGCACCCCGCTGATGGCGGGCAACTGGAAGATGAACCTCAACCACCTCGAGGCCATCGCCCACGTCCAGAAGCTCGCCTTCGCCCTGTCCGACAAGGACTACGAGGCCGTCGAGGTCGCCGTCCTGCCCCCCTTCACCGATCTGCGTTCGGTGCAGACCCTGGTCGACGGCGACAAGCTGAAGATCGCCTACGGTGCCCAGGACATCTCCGCGCACGACGGCGGCGCCTACACCGGCGAGATCTCCGGCCCGATGCTCGCCAAGCTCAAGTGCAGCTATGTGGCGATCGGGCACTCCGAGCGCCGCCAGTACCACGGCGAGGACGAGGAGATCGTGGGCGCCAAGGTCAAGGCCGCCTACAAGCACGGCATCACCCCGATCCTGTGCGTGGGCGAGGGCCTGGACGTGCGCAAGGCCGGCAACCAGGTCGAGCACACCCTCGCCCAGCTCGACGGCGCGCTCAAGGACGTCCCGGCCGAGCAGGCCGAGAGCATCGTCATCGCCTATGAGCCGGTGTGGGCCATCGGCACCGGCGAGGTCGCCACCCCCGAGGACGCGCAGGAGGTCTGCGGCGCGATCCGCGGCCGGCTCGCCGAGCTGTACGACCAGGAACTGGCGGACAAGGTCCGCATCCAGTACGGCGGCTCGGTGAAGTCCGGGAACGTCGCCGCGATCATGGCGCAGCCGGATGTGGACGGCGCGCTGGTCGGCGGGGCCGCGCTGGACGCCGACGAGTTCGTCAAGATCGTCCGCTTCCGCGACCAGTAACCGGCCGGTAACGGGGCCGGTGAGTAGGCCGGAGGCCGTACTCCGTCGTACTCTGTCGGGGGCCGGGGTGGTGTCCAGCCGCCCCCGGCCCCCGAAGTCTTTTCCGTTCGTCCGTTGTACAGATATTCCGATACACAGCCGTCAAGCCCGAGAGAGTTGGTCCAGCCGTGGTTATGGGGTTCTCGATCGCCCTCATCGTCTTCAGCCTGCTGATGATGCTGCTGGTGCTGATGCACAAGGGGAAGGGCGGCGGTCTCTCCGACATGTTCGGTGGTGGCATGCAGTCCTCCGTCGGCGGCTCGTCGGTCGCCGAGCGCAACCTGGACCGGATCACCGTCGTGGTCGGTCTGCTCTGGTTCGCCTGCATTGTCGCGCTCGGCATCCTGATGAAGCTGGACAGCTGACGCACCGTCGTATGCGCGGCCCTATCATGGGGTTGCGCCCCCGGGGGCGGGTTGGTAACTCCTGTCACTGGACGCGCGTTGTGTCGCACAGAACGAGTTGTGTCATACACACACCGAGGCGCCCGGCAGCCCGAGCCGCCTACGATGCTTCGCAGCACCATCACGCAGGGAGTTACGACCGTGGCAAGTGGCAACGCGATCCGTGGAAGCCGGGTCGGAGCGGGGCCGATGGGGGAGGCCGAGCGGGGGGAATCCGCGCCGCGGCTCCGCATCTCCTTCTGGTGCTCGAACGGGCACGAGACGCAGCCCAGCTTCGCCAGTGACGCGCAGGTTCCGGACACCTGGGACTGCCCGCGCTGTGGCTTCCCCGCCGGCCAGGACCGGGACAACCCGCCGGACCCGCCCCGCACCGAGCCGTACAAGACGCACCTCGCGTATGTGCGCGAGCGGCGCAGCGACGCGGACGGCGAGGCCATCCTCGCCGAGGCGCTCGCCAAGCTCCGCGGCGAGATCTGAGCGGGCTCACCGCCCCGCCACCGGTTTCACCGCCCGCCACCGCTTGTAGCTTTTCCGCTTGCGCCGAGGCCCGGGCC
>NZ_WHPN01000357.1 GCF_009735685.1 Streptomyces lycii
CCCCCCGGTTGTCGTCGGGGTCCGGCGGTTTTCGGGTCCGGGCGCCCTTCCGGGCCTGTCCGCTCTCGTTGTCGCCCGGCTACGGGCCGTCGTGCGGGCCGTGCCTCCCGGTTTTCGTCGGGTTCCGGTGGTTTCAGGGCCGCCCGCCTCTCCGGACCCGACCCTCTCGTTGTCGCCCGGCCGCCGCCCGTCGTATGGTCCGGCCCCCGGTTTTCGTCGGGGCCGGGTAGGTTCCGGGGCCGGGCGCTTCTCCTGGGCCGTCCCCTCTTCCCGTCGCCCGGTTGTCGCTCGGTGTGCGGTCCGGATGCCGGTTTCCGCCGGGGCCCGGTGGCTTCGGGTCGCCCGCCTCTTCCTGTCGCCCGGCTGCCGCTCGTCGCGGCGCCGGTTTTCGTCGGGGGCCGGTGGATTCCGGGGCCGGGCGGCTTTCCGCGGCCTGCCCTTGTCCTGTTGCCCAGCTGTGGGTTGTCGTGCGGGACGGGTGACGGGTTTCGTCGGGGGCGGTGGGCCCCGCCGCCTGTCGTGTGGTGGGGGCCCTGGGTCCGTCACTACTCCCGGGCGCCGAGCGTCTCGGCGGGCGGGATGCGCAGGAGCAGCCGGGTGGGGATCATCGTCCCGGCGGCCGCGAGGACGGCGGCCGTGGCGGCGACGGCCGGCAGGCCGAGCGGTGGTATGCCGGGGACCACCGTGCCGTTCACGGCGAGCGCGACGAGCGCCAGCGGCAGCAGGCAGGCGGCGGTGCCGATGACCACGCCCGCGGTGACGACCGCGAGGGTTTCCCGGCGCATCATGCGGCGCACCTGGCGGGGATGGGCGCCGGCCAGCCGCAGCAGGGCGAATTCGCGGCGGCGGGTGGCCGTGTTCATGGCCTGGGTGTTGACGACGGTCACCCCGGTGTAGGCGATGATGATGCCGACGACGAGGTAGTTGACCCAGGCGTTGGCCTCCTGTTCGCGGAGCTGGTCGCGGACGGCGAGGTCGGCCCGGACGACGGTGCCCGGGTAGCGCGCGGCGATGTCCGCGAGTCCTTCGTCCAGCTTCTTCCCGGCCTCCGCGCCCCCGGTGGCGGCGACGAGGACCGTCGTGTCCCGCCGGTCGGTCGTGTGGGCCAGCAGCGTGTCGTGGTCGAAGGTGAGGTCGGCGAAGCCCGTGCCGCGCTCGTAGACGGCGACGACCTCCGCCTCGACGCGCGTCCCGTCGCCCAGCCACAGCACGGTGCCCCCGCCGACGTCCAGGTCGAGCAGCGAGGCCGCCCGGGCGCTCACGGCCACGGTGCCCGGCCGGAGCCTGGCCGGGTCGCCGTCCCGGACGTCCAGGTCGACGGTCCGGCCCAGGGCCCGCGGGTCGAGGCCCTGGGCTTGGAAGACGGTGCTGGTCTCCTCGCCCAGCATGCTGCCGACCGCCACGGCCTCGGACCTGACGAGTCCGGTGGCCGTCTCGACCTGCGGAAGGTCCCGGACCCGCTCCACGACACCCGGTTCGACGCCGGCCGCCGAGGTCAGCACCCGGTCGGCGACGAGCCCGGCCCGGGTCTGGTCCGCGGCCTCCTCCAGCGCGGTGGTCTGCGCGAAGACCACGGTGGCGGCGAAGGACACGGCGAGGACCAGCGGGGTGACGGCGCCGGCGAACCGGTGGGCGTCGGCACGGGTGTTGGCGGCGGCCAGCCCGCCGGTGACCCCGGTCCGGCGGAGCACGGGCCCGAGGAATCGCGCCGCGCCCCGGGCCAGGAGCGGCCCGAGCACGGCCGCCGCGACGACGAGCATCAGCACCATGGAGTTGGCGAGGCCGACCAGGGCCTGGAAGTCGCCGCGCAGCCGGAGCCCGGTGCCGAACGCGGCGACCGCGCAGCCCGCGAGGACCAGACCCGTGATCGTGCGCCCGCGCCCGGGACCGGCGGGCTCGGCCGCTGCCCCGCCGAGCGCCTCGGACGGCGGGACGCGGGACGCCCGCAGCGCGGCGACGAGGACGGCGGTCAGGGCGGTGAGGACCGTGACGAGCACCGCGCCCAGCACCGGCAGCGGCCCGATCACCGGCCGGAAGTCCGGCGGGACGATGCCGTACCCGGCGAACCGGTCCCGCGTCCAGTGCACCAGGACGACCCCGACGGGCCAGCCCAGGACGCCCGCCACGGCCGCGACGAGGGAGGTCTCCGCGGCGACCATGCGGCGGATCTGCCGCGGTGTGGCACCGACCGCGCGCAGCAGGGCGATCTCCCGCCGGCGGTGCCGGACCGAGAGGGACATCGTGGAGTGGACGACGAGGACGGCGACGAGCAGGACGTTCCCGCCGACGGCCGCGGCGAGGGTGACCACGGCCCCGCCGCCGACCGCGACCTCGGGGAACTCGGCGTGGCCGCGCCGGTCGCCGGTGTACACCTCCGGGCCGCCGGTGAGCGCGGCGTCGAGGGAGCGCGCCAGCTCGCCGGTGTCCGTGCCGGGCTCGGCGAGGACGCCGTACGCGGTGACAGTCCCTCCGGGTACGAGGTGCCGGGCCTCGGCGTCGGAGAAGAAGACCGCCGACCGGCGCGGAGCGGTCCCCTCCGGCAGCGACACGATGCCGGTGACCCGCACCGCCCGGGGCTCGGAGCCGGTCATCACGGACAGCTCGTCCCCGGTGCCCGCGCCCGCCCGGCGGGCCAGGTCGGCGTCGAGGACGACCTCGCCGTCGCCCCGGGGGGCACGGCCCCGCGTGAGTTCGTACGCGCCGAGGCGGACACCGGACCAGTTGTGGCCGGTGGCCGGCGCGCCCAGCCGTCCCGGGACGGGGGCGCCGTCCGCGCCGACGAGCCGGGCGGGGAACCCGATGTCGGGGACGACGTCCCGCACGCCCGCCACGTCCGCGATCCGGCCGGCGGCAGCGGCCGGGACCGGGGCCCGTTCGGTGAGCGGCACGCTCTCCCGCCGCGGCCCCTCCAGGGTGTCGACGGGGATCTCCATGTGCCGCGGTCCGGCGACGACGGCGTCGGCGGCCGCGTAGCGCTGCGGCTCGACGGAGGAACGCAGGCCGGACTCCAGCAGGATGCCGCAGGCGGAGAGCACCGCGGAGCCCAGCAGCAGGGCGGCGAACGTCCCGGCGAAGGTGCCCCTGCGGGCCCGGAACGTCAGCAGGGCGAGCCGCAGCATCAGGCGGTCCTCCGCAGGGTCGTCATGACCTCCCGCACCCGGTCGGCGTCGGGTGCCCGCATGCCGTCGACGATGCGGCCGTCCGCCAGGAAGACGGCGTGGTCGGTGTGCGCGGCGGCCTGCGGGTCGTGGGTGACCATGACGACGGTCTGGTGCAGGTCGGTGACCGCCCGGCGGAGCAGGGCGAGCACGTCCTCGGCGGTGTCCGGGTCGAGCGCGCCCGTCGGTTCGTCGGCGAAGACCACCTCCGGGCGGGTGACGAGGGCCCGGGCGATGGCCACCCGCTGCTGCTGGCCGCCGGAGAGCTGCGACGGCCACCGGCCGAGCCGGCCGGTGAGGCCGACCTGCTGAACGATCTGCCGCAGCCAGGCCGGGTCGGCGGGCCGGTTGTCCAGCCGCAGCGGGAGGGTGATGTTCTGCTCGACGGTGAGCGAGGGCAGCAGGTTGAAGGCCTGGAAGACGAAACCGATCCGGTGGCGCCGCAGCACCGTCAGCTTCGCCTCGCCGAGGTCCGCCAGCTCGGTGCCGCCCAGCAGCACCGACCCGGAGGTGGGCCGGTCCAGTCCCGCCGCGCAGTGCAGCAAGGTGCTCTTGCCGGAGCCGGACGGCCCCATGACGGCCGTGAACGTGCCGGGCGGGATGTCGAGGCCGACGCCGTCCAGGGCGCGCACCGCCGCGGGGCCCCGGCCGTACTGCTTGGTCACGTCCCGCAGCCGCACCGCGCAGCCGGGTCCGCCCGGGGCGGTTGGGGTGGCCTGCCGCTGAACCGATGGCCGCACGATGTCTCCCTGATGTGTCGCGGACGGACTTCCTCCATTGCAGCCGCGGCCGGCGGCCCGGGCTTCGGCCGCACAACGGAACTTGCGCCTCGCCGTCAGGGAGGAGCACCCCGGGCGGCTCCCCCGGGAGGCCGAGGGCACCGGCCCGCGCGCCGCGTCCCCGGCCGCCCGCCTCCTCCTCGGGTACGAGGGTCCGGGGTAGGAGCCCGGCCGCCGCGTTCCGTCCCCGGGTCGAGGAGGCGGGCCCGGGGGACGGCTACCGTTCCGGCCATGGCCCTTTTCGAGACGATCGCGCGCCGCCGGGTCCGGCCGGCCGTGCTCGACGTCGTCCTGGCCGTGGTCGTCGCCCTCAGCGGGCCGTCCGCCCTGGCGGCCGTGCCCGACGGCCCGCCGATGCGGGAGCTCGACGGCCTCGGGTACGGCCTGTTCCTGCTGGCCGCCGCTCCGCTCGCCGGCCACCGGAGGTGGCCGCTGCCGGTGCTGGCCGTCGTCATGGCCGCGGCCGTCACGGTGCAGGGCATGGCGTATCTCCCGCCGCTCGCCGGCCCGTGGGGGCCCTCGATCGGCCCGACCTACTGCGGTCTGGCCGCAACGGTGTTCCTCACCGCGCTGCGCACCCCGGCCCGTACGGCCCTCGTGGCCCTCGCGGTGCTGACTCCCGCCGGGGCGCTCGGGGTGGGGCTGCTCGTAACGGAGTACCGGGTCTCCAGTTCGGTGACGTTCGCCGCGCTGCTGGTGGCGCCCTGGGCGCTCGGCAGGCTGGTCAGGGCCCGGCGGGCGATGAGCAGGGAGGTGCTGCGGCGGGCCGCGGCCGTGGAGCGGGAGCAGGCCGCGAACGCCCGGGCCGCCGTTGCCCAGGAGCGCACCCGCATCGCGCGGGAGCTGCACGACATCGTCGCCCACAACGTCAGCCTGATGGTCGTCCAGACGATCGCCGCCGACCGGGTGCAGGACCGCGACCGGGCCAAGGCGCACGAGCTGCACAAGACCATCGAGGAGACCGGCCGGGCCACCGTCACCGAACTGCGGCGGCTGCTGGGGGTGCTGCGCACCGACGACGAGGACGAGCCGGACCCCACCCGGCAGCCGCCCCAGCCCACCATCGCGGCGATCCCCGAGCTGGTGCGGTCGGTCCGCGCGGCCGGGCTGCACGTCGACGTGGAGACCGGCGGCGAACCGGTGCCCCTGCCGGCCGGTTCGGAGCTGGCCGCCTACCGCGTCGTCCAGGAAGCCCTCACCAACACCCTCAAGCACGCCGGGCACGACGGGCACATCCGCGCCCGGCTCACCCTCGACTGGCAACAGGACCCCGCGCGGCTGGCCGTCCGCGTCTGCGACGACGGGCGGCCGGCCGCGGCACCGCTCGCGCGGACCGCGGCGCCGGACGGGTCGGGCCACGGGCTGGTCGGCATGGGAGAGCGCATAGCCGCGGCCGGCGGGGTCCTGCACACCGGCCCCCGCCCTGGTGGCGGCTACTGCGTCCATGCCACGATTCCCGTTCCCACTCCCGCCGACACCGCCTCCGGAGGCACCTCGTGAGCCAGCCGATCCGCGTCCTGCTGGTCGACGACCAGCCCATGATCAGGACCGGTTTCCGGCTGATCCTGGAGGCCGAGCAGGACATCGTCGTCGTCGGGGAGAGCGCGGACGGCGCGCAAGGGGTCGACGACACCCGGGCGTTGCAGCCGGACATCGTCCTGATGGACATCCGGATGCCGCGCCTGGACGGGGTCGAGGCGACCCGGCTCATCGCCGCGTCCGGTTCGGCCAGCCGCATCATCATCCTGACCACCTTCGACCTGGACGCGCATGTGGTGGACGCGCTGCGGGCGGGTGCCAGCGGCTTCCTGGTGAAGGACGGTCCCGCGGAGTCCCTGGTCGACGCCATCCGCACGGTGGCGGCGGGCGAGGCCGTGCTCTCCCCGCGCATCACCCAGCGGCTGCTGGACCGCTTCTCCCGGCTCGCGCCCGCCGAGCCCGTACGGGTGCCGCCGAGCCTGGACGCCCTGACGGCGCGCCAGCTCGACGTGCTGCGCGCGCTGGCCCGCGGCCTGTCCAACGCGGAGATCGCGCGGGAACTGCACGTCGGCGAGACGACGGTGAAGACGCACATCGGCCACATCTTCGAGAAGTACGGGCTGCGGGACCGCGTCCAGGCGGTGATCCTGGCGTACGACACGGGGCTGGTGTCACCGACGGCCGACCGCTGACGGCCTATGGCACAGCGGCGCGGCGGCCCGCGTACGGAGTGATGCGTTCCGGGCGCGGGTACGGGGAGCGCCCGGCGCGCCGTACGAGAGCACGTTTCCGCGCCCCGGCGCACGCCCGGCGTGCCACGCCGAGGCCCGATAACACCGTGCGTCACCAGGAAGCCGCGCAGTACCGTCCCAACATGGACAACGGGGACGGATATTTCGGAGAAGGCGTCGCGGCGACGTACGACCAGTCATCGGCGGAGATGTTCGATTCGAGCGCCGTGCTGCCGGTGGTCGAAGTGCTGGCGGAACTGGCCGGTGACGGCCGGGCGCTGGAGCTGGGCATCGGCACGGGTCGCATCGCGCTGCCGCTGGCCGCCCGCGGCGTCCCGGTCCACGGCATCGATCTGTCGCGGGCCATGACCGCCCGGCTGCGCGCCAAGCCGGGCGGCGACGCGATCGGCGTGACCATCGGCGATTTCGCGACGACCCGGGTGGACGGCGCGTTCTCCGTCGCCTACCTGGTCTTCAACACCATCAACAACCTCACCACCCAGGACGCGCAGGTCGACTGCTTCCGCAACGCCGCGGCCCACCTCTCCCCCGGCGGCTGCTTCGTCGTCGAGGTCGGCGTCCCGGCCCTGCGGAGACTGCCGCCGGGGCAGCGCATCGTGCCGATGTACGCGACGCCGACGCACTGGGCGTTCGACACCTACGACACCGCGACCCAGGAGCTGAGCTCCAACTACGTCGAGGTGACCGGCGACCGGAGCAGCTACCGCTCCATCCCCTTCCGCTACGTCTGGCCCTCCGAACTCGACCTGATGGCCCGGCTCGCCGGACTGCGGCTGCGTTCGCGCTGGTCGGACTGGACCGGGGAGCCCTTCACCCACGAGAGCGAGCAGCACGTCTCGGTCTGGGAGAAGCCGGCCGGCTGACGCAACGGCGGTCGGGCGCGCCCGGCTGCCGGGAGGTGCGCGCCCGGGCCGGGAGGTGCGCGCCTGTCACCGCCGGTCGGCCGGCGGCGGGCCGAGACGTCCGGGAAACAGTCCCCGGGCCGCCCCGCCCCGCCCCGCACCCCCGGGATTCCTCCGGTACGGGCCGCCGGCTCTCCGCCGTCCGCGGTGTGCGGGTGCGGGGCGGTGGAGGGCGTCTTAGGGTCGGTTCGATGCGGGTGGTGGCGGTTTGGCCCTGTTGAGGAGTCCGGTGTGTGGAGAGGTCCTGCGCGAGTTGCCACCGCCGTCCTGCTCGGTGTCCTGGCCTGCGCCGCACCGGCCTGCGCGGCCTCCCCCGAAGCTCCCTCCACGGTCCGGACGGACCTGCTCCCGCACGCCTCCCCGCGGTACCGCGCCCTTCCCGCGGACGGCGCCGACGAGGCCCGGCCCGCCGCTCCGGCCGGTGCTCCCCGCCCGGTCAGTGGCCCGCCGCCTGTCGGCGCCCCCGGTCCCGTCAGTGCCCCCACCTCTGCCGGTGTCCCCCACCCGGTCAGCGCCTCCACACCTGTCGGTGCCTCCACGCCTGTCGGCGCCGCCCGGGCCGCCGGTGCCCCGAGCCGTCCGGGGCCCGAGGCCCAGGCCAACTGGGACCGCTTCTGGAAGGACTGGGGCGACCCGATCACCAGGATGCTGCTGGCGAGCGCCGTCGGCCTGGCCGTCCTGTACGGGCTCGCGGGCCTGTCCTCCCGCGTGTTCGTCCGGGTCGGCTCGGTCGCATGGCCCACACCCGAGCGGTGGACCGCCGGGACCCTCGGCTTCCTCCTGACGGGCGGGGCGGCGACGATGCTCCCGCTCTACGCCATGTTCAAGCCCTTCGCCCCGGGAGAGCCCCTGCTCGCCTGGGCGTGCGCGGCGCTGCTGCTGTGCGGGCCGGGCGCCGTCGTCCTGGTCGTCCTGGCGTCGGTCCGCGAACCCGGGCGCGACTGGAGGCACTGGGTGGCCCTGCTGCTCTCGCTGACCGCGGCGGTCGTGGCGGGCCTGGTCCTGCTGATCGCCCCGCCGGCTCCCGAGCAGGGGCTGCTCGTCGTCTACGCCGCGCTGACCTGGATCGGTGTCGTGCTGACGGCGGCGACCCTGGGCCAGAACCTGCGGCTCCAGGTGGAGGTGCAGCAGCCGGACGGCACCGTGAGCGCCGGGTCCACCGACTATCTGCTCGCCCGGATGAAGACCCTGGGGATGGAGTCCCCCAAGGCCCTCAACCGGGCGACCTCGGCCATCGCGACCACACCGATCAGCAAGATCACCAACGAGGATCTGAGCGCGCTGCCCGCGGGCAAGGTCGCGGGAGCGGTGTCCCGTCTCCTCTTCGCGCTCCGCGCGGACCTCACCTGGCGTGCCCGGGTCACCTTCGTCGACGACGAGCGCGTCGCGATGACCCTGTCCCGCAACGGGCGCCACGCCGAGAGTTCCGTCTTCAGCAGACCGGACCTCGGGCTCCCGGGGATCGCTCCCGGGCCGGACGACGCGGCGAGAAGCACGGCACGGGACCGGGCACGCGCGCAGATGCTCACGGGAGCCGCCGCCTTCATCCTGCTGCGGCTCGGCGAGGCTCATGTGGACCTCCGCGCGGACCTGTGCGGAGCGCGACGGTGGCAGAGCGTCGCGCTCCAGGTCATCGCGACGAGCAAGTCCCTCGTCGAGGAGACGGAACAGGGCGGCGAGCGGGTGAGGCTGCTGAGCCGTGCCATGGACCTGGACCCGGACTACGTACTGGCGCGCTTCGAGTACATGTGGGCGGCCAACGAGCGTGCCGACCGCCGGGAGACGGACTACGCGAAGTTCGCGGAGGCACTCGACCGGCAGTACGTGCAGTCCGGCCTGGCGGGGAAGGGGGACGCCGAGGAGGGGTGGGCCCCGCTGCGGATCCGCGTCATGTACAGCAGTACCGTGCACTGGCTGAACGGCTATCTGCGGACCGGCGAGCGGGACCACCGGGCTCTGCTGGAAGCGGCGCGGTCGGCCGCCGAACTCAACCGGCTGTGCCGGCTCCCCTGGAAGCGGCCGCAACTCGCCCAGCAGGCCGAGTACACGCGTCCCTTCGCCGAGAACCTGCTGCACTGCGTCGAGGTGCTGAGCGGCGTCACCCCGCAGACCGGAGCCGGCTGGCTGCACCCCCACCAGCGGCCCGGACAGCCCCCTGCGGCCCCGCGGCTGACCTACGACCACGCCTGCCTCGACTGCTTCCTGGCCGAGCTTCCCGGCCAGGACCGCGCGATGCGGCTCGGCCAGGCGGTCGAGGACCTGGAGTTCGCCGTCGCCACCGACCGCGACCGGACCGGTGCCGCGGCGGACCCTTGCTTCAGCCCGCTGCACTCCGGTGACCGTTTCAGGCGGCTGGTGGCCGGGCTGACGCCGGACCGTTTCCTGGACCTGCCGGTGTTCGCCGGGCACAAGTCCCTCCTCGCCCGGGCCGGCATCACCTCCGCCTCCGACCTCGCCCACCGGACGGAGAACGCCGAGCGGCAGCAGGAGCTGGCCGAGCATCTGCGGGTCTCGCGGGCCTTCGTACAGCGGCTCCGGGACGTGGCCCTGCTGGCACAGCTCCATCCGGATCTCGCCGACCCGCACATGCTGCACCTGCTGATCGCCGAGGACATCGCCTCTCCCGAAGCCCTCCGCGACCGGGCCGGCCGGGATCCGGCGGAGCTGGTCCGCCGGCTCCGCGACCGTGCCGACGAGAACGGACTGGACCGCCCGGCCGCACTGGGATGGCCCCGCCGCGGGCGTTGGCTGCGCACCGCCCGGCGACCGGCGGCCTCCCCTTCCGGCCTCCGGCGGCGAAGGGTCAGCTGATCTCCCCGGACTCCCGCAGGAGACCGGGGTCGGTCCGCGGCGAGTTCAGGGGGCCGGTCTTCCGCACGACGGGTACGCAGGCCTCCCCGCCGTCTCTCAGCAGCGCGTCGAGGTCCTCCACCCGCATGTAGCAGTCCCCGTCGACACCCCACTTGCGCCCCCAGGAGTTGCGCAGGCGTACCACCGGCACGGTCCCGGAGTGACCGGCGAGCCGGGCCTTCAGGGACACACCGCGGACGAGGATGGCGTGGCCCCCGAAGTCTCCCGGGGACACCTCGAGCAGCCCGTTGGGGGCCGGCCGGAACATCGAGTCGTACCACTTGACCCCGATGACGACGGGCCCGAAGTAGCCCAGCGTCCGCAGCACGTCGTCGATGCCGAAGGCCCAGCGGTACTCCTCCATGTACCCGCGGTTGACGACCGCCTTGGCCCCCGCGAGCACGGATGTGCCCTCGTACTCCTCCCCCGGCCAGTCGTCGACCTGCCGTGCCTCCCGGTACACGTCCCGCGCGAACGCGTTGTCGGCCTCGTCCACCGGCACCGGAGTCGCGATCAGCTCGTGCGACCAGGAGAAACCCACGCAGGCGCCTTCCCGGCCCTGGTCGAGCCAGACGGGGCAGGCCCAGCCGGCCGAGCGCAACGGCGCCCGTTCCGTGACCAGCGCTCTGATCGGGTACTCCCTGCTGCGTTCGTCGAACTGCGGAACGCGGTCGAGTCGCGGATCGATGGTCGTGTTGCCGTTCTTCAGACGCAGGGTCTCCATGGGGCCGGGGCTCCTCGGGTGCGTGGCACCGGTCCGTCCGAACCACTTTCGTGCGGTACCGGGAGGTGTGCGCGCCGCCCTCGGGGACGCCCGGAGGGTCCGGCGCGCGGGGGCGGCCGCCCTCCCGGAGGGCCGGGTCCGGGCGGCGCCTCCCTCCATGCTGGGCAGCACACCCGGCCGGCTGCCACCGGCCCGGGCCACTGGAGTGACGTGCCGCCGCGGCGGGGCGGAGAGTTCCGGGGCCGTCCGGCGCCGCCGCCTCAGCGTCAGCGGGCCCGCCGTGCCGTCGGTCCGCGGTCCGGCAGCGCGCAGCCGCGTACGTACGACAGGCCGCGGCGCGCGGCGCACCGGCGGCCCGGGGCCGCTTCCGCCTCCGGGCCGTCCTGCCGCAGCAGGGCCAGATGGGTGCGGCGCAGCTCCGGGCCGGGGTCGGCGCCGAGGGTGTCGGCCAGCATCCGGCGCACCGTCTCGTACCGCTGAAGGGCCTCGGCGGTGCGCCCGGCCGCGTGCAGGGAGCGCAGCAGCGTGACCCAGGACGTCTCGCGCAGCGGGTCCCGGCCGGTCAGTTCCTCCGCGGCGGCCACGGCCCGGTCGGCGCGGCCCTCGTCGAGGAACAGCCGCGCCCGCAGGTCCTGCACCGAGCGGCGCAGCCCCTCCAGCCGGTCCGACGCCTGCCGGGCGAACAGCAGCCCGCGCGCCTCCGCGTACGGCTGCCCCCGCCACAGGCCGAGCGCCTCCTCGGCCGTGCGGCGCGCCGGCCCGGGGCGGCCGCACGCGGCGAGGCGGTGCGCCCGCTCGGCGGCCCGCTCGAAGAGATACGTGTCGCGGCGGTCGGGCGGCACCCGCAGGGTGTACCCGGCGGAGGTACTGGCGAGGAGTTCCGCGGACGGCGCCGCCTCGCCCCGGCCGGCGCCCCGCTCCCGGGGGGTTCCCAGGGCGGACCGCAGCCTGCTGATGTGGGCGTGCACGGACGACACCGCGGACGAGGGCGGGTTGCCGTCCCACAGGTCCTCGCAGAGCCGTTCCACGCTCACCGGCCGGCAGTCCTCCGACAGCAGCCGCAGCAGCAGCGCCTGCCGCTGCGGCGGGCCGAGACCGATGGGACCGCCGGTGCCCACCACCTCGAGCGGCCCCAGCGAGCGGAAGTACGGCGTGTGCGTCGCGGTCATGGCACCACGGTAGGCAGGCGCGGGACCCGGGCGCGTCGCTCTGGCGGCGGAACGCGAACGCCGCCGTCATCCGCCGGTCCGTCGTACGCAAGGAGGACCCCGCCCGCCCCTCAGGCCCCGAAGAAGTCCCCCAGCGCGGCGGCGAGTTCCCGCGGCGCCTCCTCCGCCATGTGGTGCCCCGAGTCGATGCCGTGGCCGGTGACGTCGGCGGCCCAGTCCCGCCAGATCCGCAGCGGGTCGCCGTACAGCTCCTCCAGGTCGTCCCGGACGGACCACAGGACCAGCGCCGGGGGCTCCAGCCGTCTGCCGGCGGCCCGGTCGGCCTCCTCGTGGCGCCGGTCGACGGTGAGGCCCGCCCGGTAGTCCTCCAGCATGGCCCGTACGACGCGGGGGTTCCGCATGGCCTCGCGCCACTCGGCGTAGTTCTCCTCCCCCATGCCTTCCGGGTCGCCCCTGCTCGCGTACCAGGCGTCCGGGTCGGCGTTGATGACGCGTTCGGGGACGTCCGGCCGGGCGAAGAAGAACCAGTGCCAGTACAGCGTCGCGAACTCCGGCGTGATCCGGGACAGGTGCTCGCTGATCGGGAGGCAGTCCAGCAGGGCCACGCGGGAGACCAGCCCGGGACGGTCGAGCGCGAGCCGCAGCGCGACATAACTGCCCCGGTCGTGCCCGGCGAGGGCGAACCGCTCGTGCCCGAGCGCCCGCATGACCGCGGCCATGTCGCCCGCCATCGCCCGCTTGGAGTGCGCGCCGTGGTCGGCCGTGGGCGCCGGGCCGCGGGAACGGCCGTAGCCCCGCAGGTCGGCGCAGACGACCGTGAACCCGCGCCCGGCCAGCCGCGGCGCGACCCGGTGCCAGGTCGCGGACGTACGGGGGTGACCGTGCAGCAGCAGCACGGGCGGACCGGAGCCGCCATGCCGGACGAACACGGACGCCTCCCCGGTCTCGACGGTCTCTGCTGTGAAGTTCTCGAACATGCATCCCCGTCTTTCTCGCGGGAGCCCGCACAAACCGCCGCCGCGGGGGTGACGCGCCTGCTCTTTCAGGCATGCCGGTCTTCCCGTCCGGCAGACCGTCCGGCTCTGTCCGGTCGTGGCCCGGGAGTCGCACGATGAAAGCTCGATCCAGCGGGCCGGCCGGAGCCTCGGTTCGCTCCGCCCGGAAAGTCCCGCGCGCACCGTCGACGCACACCAGGGGGCGGCATGATGAAGAAGATACGCATAGCTGTGGTGACCGGGCTGGCCGCAACGGCCCTGGCCTTCAGCACCGCACCGGCCCACGCCACACACGAGATCAACTTCGTCGAATGCGTCTTCGTCGGGGACTACTTCACCATCGGCATGACGTTCGACAACGGTCTCGGTGCCCGGAGGTGCTTCGCGGACGCGGGCGACCTCTGGATCGACCAGGACCGGGTCACCAGTTTCAGCAGCGGCAACAACGCCGGGTACTTCGAGTACGAACCCGGTGACGGCTGGCTCTACCGCCACTACTTCGGCAAGAACGAGAGCATCACCAAGAACTACGGCACGATCACGACCCTCCACATCAACTGAGCCGGACGCCGGGCGCCGGGCGCCGGGCGGCACGCGTCCTTCCGAGCCGCCCGGTCCGGACGCCGCCGGGAGCCNCCGACGGCAGGCTCCCGGCGGCGTGTGGACCGTCAGCGCTCGGCGGCGGTCTGCTCCGTCCCGGGCAGGGCGAACCGCTGCCGCACCACGGCGGACCACGGGCGTGAGAGCAGGCATCCCGCCGCCGCGGCGATCAGACCGGCGAGGCCCGCCACGGCGAACCCGCCGGCCGGCGCGGACGCGTCGACCGCCACTCCCACGACCGGTGCTCCCAGCGCGAAACCGGCGCTCAGCGCCGACGACTGCAGACCGTTCGCCTCGCCCCGCGCACCGGCGGGCGCCAGCCGGCTCACCGTGTCGGCCACCACGGAGAGGGTCGGCGCCGTGAGCAGCCCGGCGCCGAGCACGGCCACGCACAACCACGGCCAATCGCGGGCCAGTCCGGCCGGGATCGTCACGAGCCCGAGCAGGCCGAGCAGCAGCCAGACCGGCATCGGCCGGGGCAGCGCGCCGTACGCCAGGCCGCCGACGACGGACGCCAGGCCGAGCACGCCCACGACCATCGCCGCCCAGGACGCCTGACCGGCTTCCTTGAGCGTGGCGACGATGGCGAGGTCGATGCCGCTGAGCAGCGTCGTGGTACCGAAGCCCATCACGAGAACCGCGATCATCGGGGCGCCCAGCCACTCCCGGCGCCGGGGACGCGCGGCCGTGCCCGCCGCCGCCTCGTCCTCACCACGCAGCGGAGGGTTGAGCAGGGCGATGCCCACCCCGCCCAGGACGATCGCGGCGCCGACACCCCACACCACCACACCCGGGGACACCTGGGCCGCACACACGATCACCACCGCCGGCCCCACCATGTACGACAGTTCGCCCGCCACCGACTCCAGCGCGAAAGCCGCCCGGCGCCGCCCAGCCGTCGTCATCGCGGCGATCGCCTGCCGGGTCACCGGCTGGACCGGGACCATGAACAGGCCTGCCGCGAAGGCGGCGAACGGCAGGACCGCGTACGGCAGCACCGGCACGCTCAGCCAGAACACGGCCTGCGGCACGATGGTGGCCGACAGTACGGTGCGCAGGCCCCGCCGGTCGACCAGCCGGCCCAGCAGCGGCCCGCCCAGCGCGACTCCGCCGGTCAGCGCGGCCACCACGGCTCCCGCCGCCGCGTAGCTCATGTCCAGGGCGAGGACGACGTACATCGTCAGCGCCATGACATCGGACGTGACGGCGACACGGGCGACCAGGGAAACGCTCAGCAGCGGCGTCATCCCCGGTACGGCGAGGACCTGGCGATATCTCTTCACGCGCCGTGACGCTAGATCAACCGCTCAGTCATAGGAAATCATTAATCGAAGCGACCCGGTATCATGGAACCTTATGGCCCGAGACCTCGAGACCGCGTTGCTGCGGTCATTCGTCACCGCTGCGCGGGCGGGCAGCATCAGCCGTGCGGCCACGGCGCTCGGCCGGACCCAGCCCGCGCTCAGCCAGCAGTTGCGCAGGCTCGAGAGCGCCGTCGGCAGTCCGCTGCTCCGCCGGACACCGTCCGGTGTCTCGCTGACCAGGGCGGGCGAGGAACTGCTGCCGTTCGCCGAGCGCATCCTCGCGCTGTCCGCCCAGGCGCTCACCGAGACCGGGCGGGCGCTGACCGGTCACTGCGGCGTCGGGCTGCTGGAGGATCTCGCCGCTTCCCGGCTCCCCCAGGCGCTGGCCGACCTCGCCCGGCTGCATCCCGGCGCGACACTGGAAGTGCTCAGCCTGTCCACCGCGGAGACGCGGGAGGCCTACGACGCCGGACGGGTCCAGCTCGTGCTCGACGAGATCCCGGCCGTGCCGTCACCGCCGCGCTGGACCGTGCGGCTGCCGCTCGTCTGGGCGGTCGGCCGCGGTGTCGCCGTGGACGCGGATCCGCTGCCCGTGGTGCTGTTCTCGGGGACGTGCGCGTGGCGGACGTCCGTGCTCGAAACACTCGAACGCGCCGGGCGGCGCTGGCGGGTGGCGTTCGAGAGCAACAGCCTCGCCGGTGTGCTCGCGGCGGTACGGTCCGGGCTCGGGGTCGCGGCGCTCCTGCCCGCCAATCTCGAACCGGCGATGGCCTGTCACGACGCGGACGCCCTGCCCCCGCTGCCCGACGTCGGGCTCGGCCTCGCCCGTCACCCCGGGACCGCGGGCGATCCGTTGGTCGATGCCGTGGAGACAGCGCTCCGCCGGATGCTCTGACCCGCGCCCGCGAGCCGCGCCCGCCGGCCCTGCCGCTCCCCCGCCGCACCGCACCACCGTGCCACCGTGCCCCGGCGAACCGCGTGAACGAAGCCCGCGGCACCGGCGCCGGAAGCCCGGGGCCCGGCCCCGTGGCGACCGCGGCGCGGCACCGACGGCCCGGCTGCCCCACGGCGGGAAGCCCCTTGCCCGCAACCGGCGGCCCGTGCCCGTATCCGCCGCCGGAGCCCGGGCGCACCCGCCGGCCCCGTTCCGGCGCCTCTCCCGCACCCGCCGAAAACCAGGCGACAGCCCGAGTCCGGGCGCCCTAACGTCCGCAGGCATGACACCTTCATTCGAGCGTCCCCCCTTGCTGGCGGACGAACGCACCGCGCTCATCGGCTGGCTGGATCTGCAACGGCGGATTCTGCGGTGGAAATGCGACGGCCTGAGCGAGGCCGACGCGCACCGCGCCGTCGTCCCGACCTCGCCGGCCATGACGATGGCCGGGCTCATCGGCCATATGCGGTGGGTCGAGCACACCTGGCTGGAAGTGCTGTTCCTGGGCGGCGACAAGACGCGGAACCCGGCCTTCGACGAGACGGACGAGGACGCCGACTGGCGCACCGACGGCACCCCGCTGAAGCAGCTGCTCGCGGAGTACGAGGCCCAGTGCGCCCGGAGCAACGAGATCGTGGCGGCGGCCTCCCTGGACGACGTCGGCCGCCACCCCGACTACCGTTCCGGCAACGCCAACCTCCGCTGGATGCTGATCCATCTCGTCGAGGAGACCGGACGGCACGCGGGGCACGCGGACATCGTGAGGGAACTGCTCGACGGGACCAAGGGGTACTACTAGGCAGGCGGCAGGCCCTGAAATCGTTTCGCCCGCGGCCGCGGCGTCCGGTACGGTCGCGGCGTTGTTCTCACCGCCGGGGCCCGCGCGGTTCGCGTGTGGCATCCCCGGCAACTCCCAGGCCGAGAGTGGGTTTCGTCATGGCGTGTCGTATCAGTGAACTCGTGCTCGGTTGCCGGGATCCCGAGGCGCTGGCGCGGTTCTGGTGCGAGGTCCTGGACTTCGTCGTGCTCGACCGCGAGGACGACGGCACGCTGGAGATCGGGCCGCGCGAGGGGTTCGGCGGCCCGCAGCCGACGATCATCCTCAGTCGCAGGGACGAGCCGGAGAAGGGGAAGTCCCGGCTGCACATCGACGTGAACGCCACCGACCGCGATCAGGACGCCGAGCTGCGGCGCCTTCTCGCGCTCGGTGCCCGCCCGGCCGACATCGGCCAGACGGGCGAGGAGCAGTGGCACGTCCTGTCCGACCCCGAAGGCAATGAGTTCTGCCTGCTCAAGGCCCGCCTCAACCCGCTCTGACGCTCAACGGCCGCGCCCCGGTGCCGGGTCCCGGGGCTGCCCCGGGGAGTTCCCGGACCGGCCCGGGGACACACCGGAGGCGGGCCGGCGCATCTCGGTCCAGCGGAACAGGCCGCCTCGGCGAAAGGGAGAGCCACGGCGGGGTCGCACGATGGGGAGGGTTTGGCCCCTCGTAGCCGCCAGCAGAGACTCCAGCGCTCTCACGCCGCTCCAGTATTCCGTTCCGTGCTGCTGCTCGCCACGTTCGAGGATTGGGGCAAGGACGCGGACAGCGCGTAGAATCTGGGGTGCGATTGAATGCAGAATGGGCTCGGGCTTGGCCAAAGCCTTACTTTGGACAAGATATCCCACCCAGTCCAACCAGTTCAGCAGGTTGAGGAGACGGTCGTCCAACTCTGCGGGTATTTTCTGGTTGGCAGCTCTGCACGCCTCAGCCTCCTTGAGAGCCTGCCTCCATTCCGACTCCCAACGGGAGCGAAACGCGTCGGAGAAGGCGATGGCCGCCTCCAGCGTTCTGGCATTCTTGGCATCCCGGGAATTGAGATACAAGCCCCACAAGGCCAGAGGAAGCGTGAATATGGTTACGAGCTGAGTAATGGTCTCCACAGACTCTCCCGTCATTCGTAGGTGACGTGCACTCCAGGAATATCCAGGGCGTCAAGGAGATCACCATCGGGGGTCCGACAGTTAGACAGAGTAACGCGCGCAAGTCCACCAAGCTTTTCGAAGGCGTGATGATCCAGGGGAACTATGCAGTCATTCAAGTACAGTTCCCTCAGCCGGGGCGGGGCGCTCTTGAGGCCCGTGAGCCAGGCTCTCACATCTTGATCATAAAACCACAATCCGGCAAGACTCTTCAGTCTGGCGAGATCTTCGAAGCCCGTCATCCTGCTTTTATTGTCTCCGACTAAATGGACATTCTGCAGGCCGACGAGAGTGGTTAATGGAGTCAAGTCTCTTCCCGCGATGTGAGAGAAACTAATAACCTTGAGCTTGGGGAGTGAATGCAGGGTGCCCAGCTCAAAATCGTCGGAGAGAGGAAGTGCCAACCAGCGGAGCTCAGTCAGATCCGCGAGCACCGAAGTTTCCTTCAATGAACCCCAACCAAACAACATTAGTTGCTGCAAGTCGGGATGGGCGCGGAGGATGGACAGGTCAACTTCCCCCCTGACCTTAGTAACCCACAACTCTGTCAAAGGTGGATAGTCACACAGGAAGCTGAGGTCGCGAACCGGGAGGTAAATTCTGACTCGTGACATGGAATGCAATCGGCCGGCCGTACGCAGTTGGCCGGAGTGGTTAACCGGCACATCGCATCGAGTCAATGGGAGCCGGGACAGAACTTTCTCAGCGTAGGCGTCCGCGTCGAAGTAGTCCCACGCGCTAATGAGCTCTTCAATTACTGGCGCACGCCCCTCCTTCACGTAACCCGCCAGTAATTCCATAGACTTTTCGCCTCCGATGAGCGCTACAGTCCGTACTGTCTGCACTGCGGACTTCTCAGTCAGCTCTCCCAATGACCGGGGCATCCAGCGCAGTAGGCTGGTCCCAACCGCCGCCAGCGCGGGCGGATCAGTGATCCGCCTGGCCGGAAGCAGTCTGGTCACGGCATCGTCCAAGCGGTCCGCAAGCTCATCAGGTACCGATGGCAAAGTTTCCCGGCAGGCTGCCGCCAAAAGGCGTAAGGGGCGCGCGTTTCGGGGTTCTTCATCGGCGCGGTCGAGGATACCCCCCAGCAACTCATTCCTTTGGCGAGCGTTGGCATGACCCGCCGCCATGATGATTGTCTCTCTCCAGAGATCCAGGTGCGCTCGGCCAACCAGGTTGCCGATGCGGTCCTCTTCCGCAGCCTCCTTGGCTGCGAGATATTCCTGAAACGTGCGGTGCACGAAATCTATGCGTCCCACAGCAGGGGTGCGCAGGATGCCGGATCGGTGCTGTAGATGCTCTAAGACCTGTCGGCCATCCGCGATGTCCAGATGGCGCATTGCCCTGAGCTCCGCCGCAACGTAACCAGCTGCTCTGTCCAGGTCGATCTCGCTGAGATTGTTATCCGACAGCCTCCATGCAAGGTCGCTCAAGATGGCGAGTTTGTCGCGGAGACTTAAGGCGCTGTCCACGGCACTCGGGACATTTCTGTCCGCGTCTCGCTCATGAACCAGAGTATGCAGAGCATTGCGATACAGTTCCAGACGATCCCGCGGAAGCTGGCGCCCTCTGTTCAGGTGCATCGCGCACAGCATGGCCGCCAACAATGGTGTGCCGGCTAACGACTGCAGATGTGCGCGATCCTTCAGGCTGGTGAGTAGAGACTGCTCGTATTGTGGGAGTTCATCCACGGCGCAAGGTAGCTCACCGCCTATTTCACGTACAGCCTGGTGCCACTGTCGCACGAAAGCCGCCAAGTCTGGCGGCGTCATTCGGTCCAGGTGAAGAGTCATGAATTTTTCGCGACGGAGCCAGTCCGCGCTGGCCGCCGCAGGACGCGAGGTAATTACTACCTGGACCTCGGCAAACTGACTCAGCAGCTTACGCAGCCAATCGCGTACCGCTCGACGCTCCCGGTCAAGCAGCTCGTCTACGCCGTCGATCAAGAGCAGCGCTTTACCGCTTTCCAGCTGCCTCTCCACCCATCCTCTAGGCATGATGCCAGTGATCGGTCCGGCGACTCCATCGAGCATCGCCTCCGGATTGGGCAGCTGGCGACCGCTATACTCACGCAGTTTGATCAGAATGGGAGTGAGGCCATTCCAGTTGGCGAGATCGCCACTGAAAGCGCCGCGTGCCGCCATGATAGCCAGCCAGCGCAGTAGCGTCGTCTTACCTGACCCAGCCTCGCCCCTCAGTAATACGCGTGACGTACCGCTCAACGCGGATTCGACCCGCATGCTTGACGTCTCGCCAGCGGCTTCCTCCCAGTGCTTCATGTCGGGCCTGAGTGGTGGCAGCGAGCGAGCGGTACGTTGTCGTTTCCCGTCGTCCCCGGTAGCCCGCAGACTGACGTAAGCGACAGACAGTCGCACGCGGGGTGCAGTCGCCTGGTCGGATGTACGTCGAAACAGTTCGACTTCGTCGAGATCCCTGCTGACCAGTTCCAGGTAGGACCGGCGGAAGGCAGTGTCTTGGTCCGTGCCGTCCGGAGCCAACAGTGAACGGTCCGGAAGGCGTTCGAGGATGCGGGCTACCTCATTACCCAGTGTGGTCGTCCGAGCCAACAGCTCCGCGGCTGCCCGCTCCTCAAAGACCGGCAGGCTGCGCACGATGCGTACGTAGTACTCAACACACTCGGCGAAGAGCACCTCGTACAAGCGGGTTTCCACTTCGTTCAGCCCAATGGGCGCGGTCACTGAGCTGGTCAATCGACGGATGAGCTCAGCTGGCTGGGCGTTTGCGGCAAGGAGTGCCTCGTCTGAGAGATCCGCCCGCGTGAACGTGTCGGCCACGGCGCTGATCACGGCTAAGCGCCCACCATCCTCCAAGCGTTCGAAGGCGTGCTGCAAGAAGGGTTCCAGCCGGTCGAACACGGCGTTGGTGATCTGCTCGAACTGCTGCCTGACCTCGCGCTGGAGTCGCACGCCAGGCACGCGTACGCGGACCAGCTCCTCCATCGGCAGCGATCGCTCCTGCTCTCGTTGCTTACCCCCAAGCCACAACCGCCCCGCTGCGTTGGCCACAGTGGTACCAAGCCGTAGCGCTGCCGTCTCTGCCAGCACCGGCACCTCTCCTTCACGTCTCACGCGAACCCAGGCATTGTGGCAGTAAGACGACGAAAAAGGAGGCCTTCTCGGCAAGAGCACGTCTCCGCCTGCCGCGCATGAGGAATGGCCTGGGTGGGGCATGGTCAGTGTGGCGCCATGCCTGCCGTACACGAGCGAGACGGGGGGGGACGATCCCGTGCGCACGCTGAACGCTTACACGCATCTGTGGGAGGCGGGTCGGACGGCCGACATGATGGAAGCCGTCCTGAGCGATGTGCCCTGTAGTGCGTCGCTTGAGTCGACCAGGGCACATCATCAACGAACCGATGGCAGGAGCGCAGCACCGCCCTGGAGCCGGCGGACACCTTTGCCACGGTCTTGCCCTGGTCCGGGATTGGCTCAGCGAATTGGAGCGGGCTGTTGCCGCGTCGTCGTACCGGCGTGTGAGCTGCAACAACGTGTCGACGGTCCTCAATGCGGCTGTTGATGACGGTCACCTGTCGAAGAACCCCTGTCACGCGAAATCCGTGCGGCCCCCTGCTGCGGGGAGTGGCCGCGTTGTGCCGTGGAGCTCTGAGCGCGTCTTCGCTGTACGGGCAGCACTGCCAGAGTGCCACCGGGCGACGGTGGATCTCGGAGGCGGATGCGGCCTCCGGCAGGGGAGATCTTCGGACTGCCCGTCGAGGAGGTCGGCTTCGACTCGGGATGGCTGCACATCGCGAATCAGGTGAAGGGGACGGAGCAAGGTCTCGTGTTCGCCCCGCCGAAGCGGAACAAGCTCCGCGACGTTCCCCTGCCGGACCGCGTGGCGCATGTGCTCAAGCAGCACGTGGAGTCGTTCCCACCAGTGGAGATCACCCTGCCGTGGTTCCGGCCGGACGGTCCGCCCGTCACCAAGCGGCTGCTGTTCACTCGTCTCGACGGCACTGGCGCGGTTCGGCGGACCGACTTCAACGACCGCACGTGGAAAATCCGCTCTCGTGGCGGCTGGGGTGATCCCGGAGCCGAGGCCGGACGAACGCCACCAGTCCGCCCGGGAACACGGCATGCACGCCTCAGACACTTCTACGCCTCAGTCCTGCTGGATGCCGGCGAGAACATCAAGGCGTTGAGTCACCACCTCGGACACAACGATCCGGGGTTCACGCTCCGGGTCTACACGCACCTCATGCCGAGCAGCGACGCGCGGGCCCGGAAGGCGGTGGACGGCCTGTACGAGGGCATCGATGCGGCGCCGGACGGCCCAGAGACGGCCCAGGGTCTGTGAGGCGCCGTGGGGCCGACGGTGCGTGACCGTCGGCCCCATCCGCCGAATCAGCGGGAAACCCGCTCTGACCTGCCGCTACAGCACCGGCAGCAGGTTCCGCAGCTCGAAGGCGGTGACCTCCGAGCGGTACTCCTCCCACTCCTGCTTCTTGTTGCGCAGGAAGAAGTCGAAGACGTGCTCGCCCAGGGTCTCGGCGACCAGTTCGCTCTTCTCCATCAGGGAGATCGCCTCGCCGAGGTTCTGCGGCAGCGGCTCGATGCCCATCGCGCGGCGCTCGGCGTCGGACAGCGCCCAGACGTCGTCGTCGGCGCCCGCCGGGAGTTCGTACCCCTCCTCGATGCCCTTCAGGCCCGCCGCGAGGAGCACGGAGTACGTCAGGTACGGGTTGGCGCCCGAGTCGATCGAGCGGACCTCGACCCGGGTCGAGCCCATCTTGCCCGGCTTGTACATCGGGACCCGGATCAGCGCGGAGCGGTTGTTGTGGCCCCAGCAGATGTACGACGGCGCCTCGCCGCCCGCGCCCGCGGTCCGCTGCGAGCCGCCCCAGATGCGCTTGTAGGAGTTGACCCACTGGTTGGTGACCGCGGAGATCTCCGCGGAGTGCTTCAGCAGGCCGGCGATGAAGGAGCGGCCGACCTTGGAGAGCTGGTACTCGGCGCCCGACTCGTGGAAGGCGTTGCGGTCGCCCTCGAAGAGCGAGAGGTGCGTGTGCATGCCGGACCCGGGGTACTCCGAGAACGGCTTCGGCATGAACGTGGCCTGCACGCCCTGTTCCAGCGCGACCTGCTTCATGATCAGACGGAACGTCATGATGTTGTCGGCGGTGGACAGCGCGTCGGCGTAGCGGAGGTCGATCTCCTGCTGGCCGGGGGCGCCCTCGTGGTGGGAGAACTCCACCGAGATGCCCATGGACTCCAGCATCGTGATCGCCTGGCGGCGGAAGTCCATGCCGACGTTCTGCGGGGTGTGGTCGAAGTAGCCGGAGCTGTCCGCGGGGACCGGGCGGGTGCCGTCGACCGGCTTGTTCTTGAGCAGGAAGAACTCGATCTCGGGGTGGGTGTAGAAGGTGAAACCCAGGTCCGAGGTCTTGTTGAGGATCCGCTTCAGCACATGGCGCGGGTCGGCGAAGGAGGCCGAGCCGTCCGGCATGAGGATGTCGCAGAACATTCTGGCGGTGCCGGGGGCCTCGGCGCGCCAGGGCAGGATCTGGAAGGTCGAGGGGTCCGGCTTGGCGATCATGTCGGACTCGTAGACGCGGGCGAAGCCCTCGATGGCGGAGCCGTCGAAGCCGATGCCCTCGTCGAAGGCCTGCTCGAGCTCGGCCGGAGCGACGGCCACGGACTTGAGAAAGCCCAGGACATCGGTGAACCAGAGCCGCACGAACCGGATGTCGCGCTCCTCGAGCGTGCGGAGCACGAACTCCTGCTGCTTATCCATGTGGCCCATCCTCGCAGGTCGAACGCCAGTTCACGAGCCCCGCCGGTCAGCGGGTTCCCCAGTATCACAACACAGGATTACCAGGGCGTTTCGCAACCGCCGCCGGGGCCTCACGGACGACGTGAGGCCCCGGCGGGACCGGGCGCGGGACCGGCGGAATCAGTGCGCGGCACACGTGCCGCCGGCCGGGCCGCCATAGCGTCAGTCAGACGATTACACTGGCGAACGTGCCTCAACTTCGCCTCGCACTGAACCAGATCGACTCGACCGTCGGCGACCTCGCCGGAAACGCCGAATCCGTCGTCCACTGGACCCGGCACTCCGTCGAGCAGGGCGCCCATCTCGTGGCGTTCCCGGAGATGGCGCTGACCGGCTATCCGGTCGAGGACCTCGCCCTGCGTTCCTCGTTCGTCGAGGCCAGCCGTGCCGCGCTGCGCGCCCTCGCCGCACGGCTGCGGGACGAGGGGCTCGGCGAGGCCGCCGTCGTCGTCGGCTACCTCGACCGCTGCGAGACGGCGCAGCCGCGCTACGGCCAGCCCGCCGGCGCGCCGCAGAACGCCGCCGCCGTACTGCACCGCGGCGAGGTCGTGCTGACCTTCGCCAAGCACCACCTGCCCAACTACGGCGTCTTCGACGAGTTCCGCTACTTCGTCCCCGGCGAGACCCTGCCCGTCGTCCGGGTGCACGGCATCGACGTGGCCCTCGCCATCTGCGAGGACCTCTGGCAGGACGGCGGCCGCGTCCCCGCCGCCCGCTCCGCCGGCGCCGGGCTGCTGCTCTCCGTGAACGCCTCCCCGTACGAGCGCGAGAAGGACGACACGCGCCTGGACCTGGTCCGCAAGCGGGCCCGTGAGGCGGGCTGCACCACTGCCTACCTCGCCATGATCGGCGGCCAGGACGAGCTGGTCTTCGACGGCGACTCGATCGTCGTGGACGCCGGCGGCGAGGTCGTGGCCCGTGCCCCGCAGTTCTCCGAGGGCTGTGTGCTGCTCGACCTCGACCTGCCCGCTGCCGCCGCCGAGCCCCCCTCCGGCACGGTCGACGACGGCCTGCGCGTCGAGCACGTCACGCTCGGCGCCGACCCGCTCCCCGCCTATGAGGCCGAACTCACCCAGGGGTACGCCGACCGGCTGGACGACGACGAGGAGGTCTACTCGGCACTCGTCGTCGGCCTGCGCGCGTACGCCGCCAAGAACGGTTTCCGCTCGGTGCTGATCGGCCTCTCCGGCGGCATCGACTCCGCCCTCTGCGCCGCGATCGCCTGCGACGCCCTCGGCGCCCGGAACGTCTACGGCGTGTCCATGCCGTCCCGCTACTCCTCCGAGCACTCCAAGGACGACGCCGCGGACCTCGCCGCCCGTACGGGGCTGAACTACCGCACCGTCGCGATCGGCCCGATGTTCGACGCGTACATGGAGGCCCTGGGCCTCACCGGTGTCGCCGAGGAGAACCTCCAGTCCCGGCTGCGCGGCACCACCCTGATGGGCATCTCCAACCAGGAGGGCCACATCGTCCTCGCCCCGGGCAACAAATCGGAGCTGGCCTGCGGCTACTCCACGCTCTACGGCGACTCCGTCGGCGCGTACGGCCCGATCAAGGACGTCTACAAGACGCAGGTCTTCCGGCTCGCCCGGTGGCGCAACCGGGCCGCCCGGGAGCGCGGGCAGACCCCGCCCATCCCGGAGAACTCCATCAGCAAACCGCCGAGCGCCGAGCTGCGCCCGGACCAGGTCGACACCGACTCGCTGCCGGACTACGACGTGCTCGACCGGATCCTGGAGCGGTACGTCGACCGCGACCAGGGCCGCGAGGAGATCATCGCGGCCGGCTTCGAGCCCGAGCTGGTCACCCGGGTGCTGCGGATGGTGGACACGGCGGAGTACAAGCGCCGCCAGTACCCGCCGGGAACCAAGATCTCGGCCAAGGGCTTCGGCAAGGACCGCCGCCTCCCGATCACCAACCGCTGGCGGGAAACGGGCTGAGCCCGCGCCCCGGCGCGCACAAGTCCATCGACGGCCGGTTCATGGGTCCGGCCGAGGCTGAGCCCGCACCCGAACGCGCACGAACCCGCGCCCGGACACCCGGCACCGCCCGGGCCCGGCGCGCGGCACCACCCGGGCCCGGCGCG
>NZ_WHPN01000358.1 GCF_009735685.1 Streptomyces lycii
CCCGCGCCGGCCGCCGGTCACGACCTGTGGGTGAGGCCGGGCCCGCGCCGGCCGCCGGTCGCCACCTGTGGACGCGGTCGGTCCCGCGCCCGCGCCGGTCGCAGCCCGTCCCGGTGACCGCACTGTGGCCTGCTCGTGAGGTTCACCGGCGCCCGCTTCGCCTATCGTGAAGTTTGAACATCGTGATGCGGAGGCCGCCGGACTGGTGGCCTCCGCATCCCGCGTACGGCGAAGGGGACCGAGACCATGCCCGGCAGCGGCAGCGAACCGCGCAGCGCGTCGGTCACCCGCAACACTTTGCGCCAGCAGCTCGCCGACGCCCTCCGCGACGAGGTCCTCGCGGGCCGGCTGCCGGCCGGGCAGCACGTCACGGTCAAGGAGATGGCCGAGCAGTACGGCGTGTCCGCCACCCCGGTGCGCGAAGCGCTCGTCGACCTCTCCGCCCAGGGACTGATCGATCTGGAGCACCACCGCGGTTTCCAGGTGCACCGCTTCACCCCGGAGGACTTCGGCAACATGGTCGAGGCCCGCACCCTGATCGTCGACAGCATCTTGCGGCACGCCGCGCAGCGCATCCTGGACGGCGCCACCCCGGGCGCGCTGAAGTCGCTGCGGCGGCGGGCCGAGGAGGCCGTACGGGCCGCCCGCGCCGGGGACCTCGACGTCCTCATCGGACACGACCTGCGGTTCTGGCGGGAGCTGGGCTGCCTGGTCGGCAATCCGTACATCAACGACATGCTGGACCGGGTGCGGGTGCAGAGCTGGGTGTTCACCGTGCCCTTCCTGCGCCGGGAACGGGACCTTCCGGCGGCGCTGTGGTGCGGGCACGGCGAGCTGGCCGACGCCGTCGCCCGCCGCGACGAGCAGGAGGCCCGCCGGGTGCTCGCCGGATACCACGAACACGCGCGCGGGCTGCTCCGGCGGTTCACGACGTGAAACCCCGGCAGCAGGAGGGCTCCTCCGTGCCCGCGCCGCGGCGCGGCGCCACCGCCGTCGTCTCGCTGACCGTCGTCGTCCCCGCCTACAACGAGGAGCGGCGGCTGCGCCCCGGCATCGAAGCGATCTGCCGCTATCTGCGGCGCTGCGGCGAACGGAACTGGGAGCTGATCGTCGTCGACGACGGGTCCACCGACCGCACCGCCGCCGTCGCCGCCGAGGCGGCGGCCGCCGAACCGCGCATCCGGGTGCTCCGCGCGCCCGTGAACCGCGGCAAGGGGCACGCCGTGCGCATCGGTGTGCGGGCCTCGCGCGGCCGCCGCGTGCTGTTCTGCGACGCCGACTCCGCGACACCGATCGAGGAACTGGCCCTGCTCGCGCGCCGGCTGGACGAGGGTTACGCGGTGGCGATCGGCTCCCGGGCCGGGCCGGCGGCGCGGATCGAGGTCCGCCAGCACGTGCTGCGCGAGCTGCTGGGCAAGGCGGGCAACCGCCTCATCCAGGCGCTGGCCGTGCCCGGGATCCGCGACACCCAGTGCGGGTTCAAGCTGTTCGACGGGGACAAGGCGCGCGAGGTGTTCGCCCGGGCCCGTACCGACGGCTGGGGCTTCGACGTGGAGATACTGCGCGCCTTCCGGTCCCGCGGCTGGCCGATCGCCGAGGTGCCGGTGCGCTGGTCGCACCAGCCGGGGTCGAAGGTCGGGCCGCTGGACTACGCGAAGGTGCTCGGCGAGGTGCTGCGGGTCAGGCTGCGGCCGACGAGGGACGGACAGTGAGCGGGACGATGCGGGAACCGGGGCGGACCGGGAGCGGGGCACGGAACACAGGGAGCCCGGACGGCGGGACCGCGGAGGGCGGGACCGCGGTGGGCGGGGCACCGGATGCGGGGACGGCGGAGGGCCGGGCACCGGATGCCGCGACCGCGGACGGCGGGACACCGGGTGCGGGGAGCGTGGACAGCGGGGCACCGGATGCCGGGACCACGGACGGCGGGATCACGGACGGCGGGGCGCCTGACAGCAGGGCACCGGCTGTCGGGACCGCGGATGCCGGGGGGCTGGACGCCGGGAGTCCGGATGCCGGGACCGGTGACGACGGGGCGTCCGACAGCGGGGTCGCGGACGGCGGGACACCGGATGTCGGGAGTCCGGATGCCGGGACCGGTGACGACGGGGCGCCTGACAGCTGGACCGCGGACGCCGGGACTCCGCAGGCCGGTGGCCAGGATGCCGAAGGGCTCGGCGCCGGGGTGCCGCCCGGGGCGGAGCCCGGCGACGACCGGCCCGGGGCCGGGATGCCGTACGCCGACGGGCCCGGCGCCGGGATGCCGGAAGCAGAGGAGCCCGCTGCCGAGGAGTTCGGGGCAGGGACGCCGGAAACCGACGAGCCCGCCGTCAGGACGCCCGCCCCCGGGACGCCGGGCGCCGGGACGCCCGCCCCCGGGACGCCGGGCGCCGGGACGCCCGCCCCTGGGACGCCCGCCGCCGGGACGCCGGGCGTGGGCACGGGCGCCGGCATGCCGTACGCCAAGGGCCCCGACTCCCGCATACGTGACACCGAGCACCCCGACGCCGACGCGGCGGCGGCTCTCCGTGCCGCGGCCGGCCCGAAGCGCCCGGGGCCGCGGGCCCGTCTCGCGGCGGTCGCCGTCCCGGCCGGCTATCTGCTGGCGTCGCTGCTGCTCTACGCGGGCCTGTGGGCCGACCTCGACCGGCGCTATCTCGTCGACAGCATGCGCGACCAGAACCAGTGGGAGTGGTTCTTCGCCGTCACCGCCCACCATGTCCTCGGCGGCGAGAACCCGCTGTTCACGACCCTGCAGAACTTTCCGCTCGGCGTGAACCTCATGGCGAACACCGTGATGCTCGGCCTGTCCGCGCCGCTCGCCCCGGTCACCGCGCTCTTCGGCGCGACCACCACCTGGGCCGTGGTGCTCACCGGCGGCCTGGCGGCCACCGCCACCGCCTGGTACTGGCTGATCCGCCGCCACCTCACCCGCAACCGCGCCGCCGCCGTCCTCGGCGGCGCCGTGGCCGCGTTCGCCCCGCCGATGATCTCGCACGCGAACGCGCACCCCAATCTGGTGGTGCTCTTCGTCGTCCCGCTGATCGTCGACCGGGCCCTGCGGCTCTGCGCCGGCGGCCGGGTGCTGCGCGACGGGGCGGTGCTCGGCCTGCTCATGGCCTGGCAGATCTTCCTCGGCGAGGAGGCGCTGCTGCTGGCCGTGACCGGAATGCTGGTCTTCGCGCTGCTCCACGCCGCCGCGGCACCGCGCGCCGCGCTGCCCGCGGTCCGGCCGCTGCTGGGCGGGCTCGCGGTCGGCGCCGCGGTGGCCGTGCCCCTGGTGGCGTACCCGCTGTACTGGCAGTTCTTCGGCGACCGGAGCTACAAGAGCATCGAGCACGGACCGACCGGGAACTCGCTGCTGGCGCTCGTGGAGTTCTCCGGCCGGGCGCTCGCGGGCGATCCGGCGACCGCCGAGGCGCTCTCCCTCAACCCCACCGAGCAGAACGCCTTCTACGGCTGGCCGCTGCTCGCCCTCGTGATCGGCGTCACCGCCGCGCTGTGGCGACGGCCGGCCGTCAAGGCGCTGGCCGGCACCGCGGTCGTCGCGGCGGCGCTGTCCCTCGGCGCGGAGATCACCCTCGCCGGCCGGCCCGAGGACGGCACCCTGCCCGGCCCCTGGAGGCTGCTCGACAAGCAGCCGCTGTTCGAGTCGGTGATCGAGTCGCGCTACGCCATGGTGTGCGCCCCGGCCATCGGCATGCTGCTGGCGCTGGCCTGGACGTCCTTCGCCGAGGCCGCCGCCACCGCGCGCCGCTCCGCGCCGGTCCCCGACGACCGGGACCGCCGCAACCGCGCCCTGCTGATCCGCGTCGCGGGCGCCCTGGTGCTCTGTGCGGCGCTGCTGCCGGTGGTGCCGAAGCCGCTGGAGACCGTGGACCGGCCCGACGTGCCGACGCTGGTCGCCAACGGCAACTGGCGGAAGTACGTACAGCCCGGGGAGTCCCTGGTGCCCGTGCCGCTGCCGTCGCCCGCCGGGGCCGACGCGCTGCACTGGCAGGTCGCGGCGGACTTCGCGTTCCCGCTGCCCGGCGGCTACTTCAACGGCCCCGCGACCGAGCGGCGCGAGGACGGCGAGATCCCCGGCGGCATCTACGGCGCCGTCCCCCGGCCCACCGCGGAACTGCTCCGGGACGTGCGGTACTCCGGTGAGCCGCCTGTGATCGGCCCGGCCGAACGGCGGGCCGCCCGCGAGGACCTGGAGTTCTGGCGGGCCGGCGTCCTCGTCCTCCAGGAACAGCCGAACGACGAGGCGCTGCGCGGCACCCTGGAGCGGCTGCTCGGCGATCCCGGCCAGCGGGTCGGTGACGCCTGGGTCTGGGACGTCGGCTGATCGTGCGTGCGGTTCCGCCGGCGCGGGTACGCAGGGAGCACGGACGGGGGAGCGGACGGGCCCGAGCCGCCTCCGTGGCCCGGTCCGGCAACTACGCTGTTCCGACCGTCATGTCCGACCATCGTGCCGACCCGACCCGACCCGACCCGACAGAGAGCGAGCGCTCGTGGCGTGTGACCTGTGGCTGGTCCCCCTTGTCGACGTGTTGTGCCACAGCCCCGACAATCCTTTCGCCGAAGAGATCGCGAGCTACGACAAGGCCCTGCGCGAGGAAGGGCTGCCGCCCGTCCCCGTGTTCGGCTACATGCCGGGTCTGAGCGGGGACGTCGCTCCGATCGCGGGCTTCGACTACGACGCGCTGCACTTCCTGCGCCGCGCCTACCTGCTGCAGATCTGCGGACTGCCGGTGACGCCGGTCGACGAACTCGGCGGTGACTACGAGCAGCTGCTGGAGATGTTCGAGACCACCGCCCAGCAGTCCCATCTCGTCTGGCACTACGACCACGCGGGCGCGTATGTGCCCGTCGACTTCCCCCGGCCGCTGGCCAACGAGGAACTTCTGGAGGGCGGCGGCCCGCTGGGCTCCGCGCACGGGCTGCTCCGGGAGCTGGAGACGGTCGCGCCGGTGATCGGCATCGACCCGGGCAATCCGCCGCCGGCCGCGGCACCGCCGGGGCGTCCCACAGCCCTGGAGGAACCCGCGGTCGCCGTACCGCCGGACGACAACCCGTACGGCAGGGAACGGCACGTCTGGCTCGGCCTGCACGCGGCCGCGACGCGCAGCCTGGGCCAGGGATCAATGATCGTCTTCAGCTGAACCACGGCCCGGCCCGGGCCGGAACCCGGCTCCGCGCCCCGGGCCGGGACCTGCGCCGTGGTCCGGGGCCGGGCCTGCGCCGTGGTTCCGGGCGTGCGCCGTGATCGCGGGTGTGCGCCTCGGGTTCGCGTCCCGGGCCGGGGCCCGCGCCTCGGGTCCGGGCCCGGTCGCCGGACCCGGGCCGAGGATGTGCCCCGAAGGGGCGCGGGGAACTGCGCGACCGGCCACGACGTGCCCGCACCCGCACGACAGCGCATCCCGCCCCGGACACACCCCGAACCGGACACCCCGTGCACCGGCCGCGCACCGGGCACCCCCGGCGCAACCGGAAGCCGAGCACCGCGCACCCCCCGCACAACCGGAAGCCGAGCACCCGCGCACCGGGAACCCAGTGGGCCGGGGAACCCCGAGCACCGGCCGCGCACCGGGCACCCCCGGCGCAACCGGAAGCCGAGCACCGCGCACCCCCCGCA
>NZ_WHPN01000359.1 GCF_009735685.1 Streptomyces lycii
GCCCAGGACCGCAGCGGCAATCCGCGGGTCGGCGACCCGGTCGATCCGGTCACCGGCGAGATGACGGTCGTCCAGACCGACGTCGAACTGCCCGGCGCGCTCCCGCTGACGCTGCGCCGCTCCCACCTGTCCGGCTACCGGGCCGGCACCTGGTTCGGCCCGGGCTGGGCAGCCACCCTCGACCAGCGGCTCGAACTCGACGAGCAGGGCGCCGTGCTCACCCTCGACGACGGCCGCCTGCTGGTCTACCCGGTGCCGCGGCCCGGCCGGCCCGTCCTGCCGTACGAGGGCGCCCGCTGGCCGCTGACCTGGGACGGCGGGCACGACGGGGCCGTGCGGGTCGAGATGCCGGAGACCGGTGAGACCATGGAGTTCGCGCCGGCCGCCGGCCGGGTGGGCGCGGGCGGCAGCACGGTACTGCCGCTGACCGCCCTCAGCGACCGGCGCGGTGACCGGATCACGTTCGAGTACGCCGCCGACGGCGCGCCCCGCGCGGTGCGCCACAGCGGCGGCCACCTGGTCCGGGTCGCGACCGGCGGCGGCCGGGTGACGGCCCTGAGCCTGGCCGGCGGCGGCCCCGACGGCGACCAGGTCCTGGTCCGGTTCCGCTACGACGCCGCCGGAAACCTCGCCGAGGTCGTCAACTCTTCCGGCCTGCCGCTGCGCTGGTCCTACGACGAGGCGGGCCGGATCACCGGCTGGACCGACCGGAACGGCTGCTGGTACCGGTACGAGTACGACGACCAGAACCGCTGCGTGCGCGCCACCGGCCCGGACGGCACGCTGTCGGCCGCCTTCGACTACGCCCCGGACGGCCGCACCACGGTCTACACCGATGCCCTCGGCCACCGGCGCCGCTACCACTACAACAGTGCGCGCCAGCTGACGGCCGAGATCGATCCGTCGGGCGCGGCCACCAGCAGGACGTGGGACCGCCACGACCGGCTGCGGTCGGTCACCGACGCCGGGGGCGCCACCACCCGCCTCGACTACGACCGGGCCGGCCGGCCGGTGCGGGTGACGTACCCGGACGGCCGGGAGTCCCGGACCGAGTACGACGAGCGGGGTTTGCCGCTGATCGTCACCGGGCCCGACGGCACGGTGTGGCGCCAGAGCTACGACGGACGCGGCAACCGCACCTCCGTCACCGACCCGGCCGGCGCCACCACTCGTTTCACCTACGACGCCGCCGGGCACCCCGCCGCCGTAACCGACGCGCTGGGGCGCACCACCCGCATCACCTGCGACGCGGCCGGCCTGCCGCTGACGGTCACCGACGCGGCCGGTCACACCACCACCGTCACCCGCGACGCGTTCGGCCGCCCCGTCACCGTCACCGATCCTCTCGGCGCGGTCACCCGTCTGGAGTGGACGGTCGAGGGGAAACCGGCCCGCCGCACCGCCCCGGACGGCACCACCGAGTCGTGGACCTGGGACGGCGAGGGCAACTGCACCTCCCACACCGACCCGAACGGCGGCACCACCCGTTTCGAGCACAGCCACTTCGACCGGCTCGCCGCCCGCACCGGCCCGGACGGGGCGCGCTACGAGTTCGCCCACGACACCGGACTGCGCCTCACCCAGGTCACCAACCCCCAAGGGCTGACCTGGGACTACGCCTACGACCAGGTCGGCCGGCTGATATCCGAGACCGACTTCGACGGCCGCACCGTCACCTACGCCCACGATGCGGCCGGGCGCCTGACGGCCCGCACCACTCCGCTCGGCCACCGCATCCGCTACGAACACGACGGCCTCGGCCGCCTGGTGGCCAAGGACGCCGACGGCGTCCGCACCGAGTACCTCTACGACGCCGCGGGACGCCCCGCAGGCGCCGCCTCGCCCACCTCCAGCCTCACCGTGGAGCGCGACATCCTCGGCCGCGTCCTGGCCGAGACGGTCGACGGCCGCACCACCCGCTACACCTACGACGCCGTGGGCCGCCGCACCTCCCGCACCACCCCGACCGGTGCGGTCACCGAACTGGCCTACGACGCGGCGGGCAACCGCACCGCCCTGACCGCCTCCGGCCACACCCTCGCCTTCGCCCACGACGCCCTGGGCCGCGAGCTGGAACGCTCCTTCGGCGCCGCGGGCCGGCCCGTCACCCTGGCCACCGTCTTCGACGCCCTCGGCCGCCCCACCGAGCAGACCCTGGCCGCGCAGGGCCGCCCCCTGCGCTCCCGCGGCTACGCCTACCGCCCCGACAGCCACCTCACATCCCTCACCGATCACCTCACCGGCACCACCCGCCACTTCGGCCTGGACCCGGTCGGCCGACCCCTGACCGTGACCGCCGAGGACTGGTCCGAGACCTACGCCTACGACGCCGCCGGCAACCAGACATCCGCCCACTGGCCCGACGCCGCCCCGCACTCCGAGGTCCGCGGCGAGCGCGCCTACGACGGCACCCGCCTGACCAGGGCCGGCCACGTCCGCTACACCTACGACGCGGCCGGCCGCACCGTCCTGCGCCAGAAGACCCGCCTGTCCCGCAAGCCCGAGACCTGGCGCTACGAGTGGGACGCCGAGGACCGCCTGGTCTCCTGCACCACCCCCGACGGCACCGTCTGGCGCTACCGCTACGACCCGCTGGGCCGCCGCACCGCCAAGCAGCGCATGACCGCCGACGGCGAGACCGCCGAGGAGACCTTGTTCACCTGGGACGGCACCCGCCTGGCCGAGGAGAGCAACACCGCCACCCACACCGTCCTGACCTGGGACCACGACGGCCACCGCCCCCTGGCCCAGACCGAACGGCACCTCGACCCCGCCCTCCCCGCCGACCAGGCCGAGACCGACCGCCGGTTTTTCGCCATCGTCACCGACCTGGCCGGCACCCCGACCGAACTCGTCGACGAGGCCGGCGAGATCGCCTGGCACACCCGCACCACCCTGTGGGGCACCACCACCTGGAACCGCGACGCCACGGCGTACACGCCGCTGCGCTTCCCCGGCCAGTACGCCGACGCGGAAACCGGCCTCCACTACAACTACTTCCGCCACTACGACCCCGAAACCGGCCGCTACACCACCCCCGACCCCCTTGGTCTGGCCTCCGCCCCCAACCCCGTCACCTACGTTCACAACCCCCACACCTGGACCGACCCCCTCGGCCTCGCACCCGACTGCGGGAACGGGGACGTCGTGACCGTCTACCGTAAGCAGACCGATCACCCGCTGAGTCAGCGGATACACATCGGAGACGGGGGCCAGGTGACGATCACGGGGAACGGAAAGCTCTACCTGAACATGAGCGGAGACATCAGGCACACCACCGAGTACCGCGGTGACGGCGGACAGATCGTCGCCTTCGACGTCCCCCGGGCGTACCGCGATGCCGTCAGAGCCGACGCCCTGCCCCAGAACAAGGTCGATGCGGTCCCGGACGGCTCCGCGTTCACCCGGCAGGAGTGGAAGCAACTCCTCAAGGAGTACCCCGAGATCTCCGATCCCACCAAGGGATCGGATCTCTACGGAATTCCGAACAAACTCATCGATCAGCTCAGGAATTCCATTGTCCCCGGCTCCGGACGCGTCGTTCAAGAAGGATGATTCCCACCCGATGATGCACAGCAAGGAAAGTCTGGAGGCGGAGGCGGAGCGTCTTCGGGGCCGCCCGGCCGCCGAATCGGCTCCGCCCGTCCTCAGCGAGTTCACAGTTGACCTCTCCGGTGCTCCGGCCCGGTACGCCGAGCGTCTTCGCTCGGTCCTGTCGGCCGCGGTGAGCCTGGGGGCCGCCGCCGACTTCGAGGAGGAGGAACTCCCCACCGAGGGCGTACCGGACTGGTTCGCCGCGGTCTGCGCACCGGGCGGAGAAGGAGCCCCGGACTTCGCGGGGAACGGGCGCGGCGCGTACGAGTCCCGTACGGGGAGCCGACCGTGGTCGCTCCAGGACTGGCTCTACCGGTTCGACCCCGATGACGACTCCAGGGGGTGGCAGTGGTGGGACGTCACACGAGCCGGGCCTTCCCGCGTGCACATCTGGGTCGACAGTTGGGGCGAGTCCTTCTTCGGATGCCAGGAGTTGCGCTGGGCGGCGTACACGGCCGGTGCCCTGTGCGTCGAAGGGCCCGTCGTGCGGCGTTCCGGCGCCTGGGCGGAGGAAACGCCGGCATGACGTCCCGTGAAAGGCCCGCGGACGCTCCGCTGCCCGTGGCGGACCGGCAGGTGAGAGCGCGTTTCACAAAGGAGACCATCACGGTGTACCAGGCGTACGCGCCGGCAATAGCCGAGGCCGCGCTCGCCGCCGGCACGTTCGTGGCCCCTTTCAAACGTGAACGGATGACGTGGATCAAGCCGTCGTTCCTGTGGATGATGCACCGCTCCGGTTGGGCCACCAAGCCGGGGCAGGAGCGGGTCCTCGCCGTAGAAATGACGAGGGAGGGGTTCGAGTGGGCACTCGCTCATGCGACTCTCAGCCACTACGCGCCGAAGGTCCACGCCGACGAGCGGACCTGGAAGGAGCAGCTGAGGGCCAGTCCCGTGAGGGTCCAGTGGGATCCCGAACGTTCGGTCACGCTGCAACCCCTGCCGTACCGCGCCATTCAGATCGGTCTGTCGGGTGAGGCCGTGGAACGGTATGTCGAGAGTTGGATCGTCCGGATCTCGGATGTCACCGGAACCGCCCGGGCGGTCAACCGCGACGTCACGGCCGGTCGCATCGACGAGGCAGCGGCCGGACTTCCACGGGAGATCCTGTACCCGCTGCCCGAAGGCATACGCGAACGCATCGGCGGCACACCGGTGGACCAGGGCCCGCCGGGGCCGAGCGCGACACCCTGCCCCTCGCGCGGTGTGCGGGGCCGTGACCGAGCGCCTTCAGCTGGCGGATAAGCGCTGTTGTGGGCGGGGCGGGACGGAGCGGTTTGGTTGGCGGACGTGTGATGGTGCCGAGTCCCGGTGGTCGGCACCCGGCCACGCTGGTTGGCATCGCCCTCGCTCATCCATGCCAGGATTCGAGGATGGAGATGACCGATGTCACGCGTGCGATCGCGGCTGCGACTTCCATCGCCGCATCGCTCGACCTGCCGACCGACGACGCCATCGTTCTTCACAACTCGAACAAGCTGGCACTGCGGCTGACGCCGTGCGACGTCCTTGCCCGGGTCGCTCCTGTGGGACAAGAGGTTGCACAGTTCGAAGTCGAGCTCGCTCAGCGGCTCGCCGGGGCCGGTTGCCCGGTGTGTCCCTTGGAGCCCCGGGCGGACCCGCGTGTGTACACCCGCGATGGCTTCGCAGTGACACTGTGGATCTACTACGAGCCCGTGACACCTCACATCTCACCAGTCGACTACGCCAAGGCGCTGGAGCAGTTGCACGCTGGCATGCGCGGGGTCGAAGTGCCGGGCCCGAGTTTCACGGACCGGATCACGGAGGCGGAAGGAGTTGTCGCCGACCCGGATCGCTCGCCGGAGCTCGCCGACGCGGACCGCGTGTTCCTCAGCGGCAGGCTGGCAAGCCTGCGACGAGCGATCGACGACCGCGGCGCCGTGGAGCAGCTGCTCCACGGTGAGCCGCATCCGGGCAATGTGCTCAGCACGAAGAACGGCCCGTTGTTCATCGACCTCGAGACGTGCTGCCGTGGGCCCGTCGAGTTCGATCTCGCCCATGTCCCCGAGGCGGTCTGCGAGCACTACCCGAGCGTTGACCAAGGGCTGCTGGACGTGTGCCGGCAGCTCGTCATCGCGATGGTCGCCGCGTGGCGTTGGGAGCTTGGCGACCAGTTTCCGAATGGGAGGCGATTCGGGGAGGAATAGCTGCGCCTGCCGCGCGAGGGTCCTCCTTGGCCGACACTCGACACCGTGACCGGGCGACTGGATGGTCTGTAGAAATTGCCGGCGCTCAGCCCCGTCACCCCGGCCGTTCATCCGCCCGCTGAAGTGCTCAGCCACGGGGGCTCACTGACCAGCACTGCTCGGGCGGGGACGGAGAGGACAGGCAGAGGTGCCGCGGGCCCGAACCTTGCGCATGACAGCGGGCGCCTCTTCGAGGTGGGTGCCGATCATTTCCGGGCATCGCCTCGGGACGGCGGGGAATGCCGGTGACGACGTTGATTGCGTGAGGATCGCCCTTTACGCGTTCACCCGCGTACGGGCGTTCCCCAGAGCGCTCGACCGAGGCGTAAGGATCTGGTTCGGGGCCCTGGAATGCCGGCAGCCGGTGAGCGGGGCGGGCAAACAGCCTCACTGTTCCGGGACACCGCTCGGGTGGCGAGTTGCCGGATGGGGGATCAGGTTGGTGTCGAAGTCGCCGTCGGCGATCTCGCGGGCGAGCTGTGCGAGCTGACGGTGGTGGGCGCGGGCGTAGGAGCGGAAGGCGGTGAATGCCTCATCGAGTGAGATGTGCCAGCGTTCCGCGAGGATGCCCTTCACCTGTTCCAGGACGATGCGGCTGGTGAGGGCGTACTGGAGTTGGGCACGCTCGATGTGACTGTGGTCCAGGGTGCGCTGTTGCAGGATGGCGATGGTCGCAGTGTCGGCCAGTGCCTGAGCAAGGGTGATGTCCTGTTCACTGAGGGGATCGGGGTCGGTCTGGAACAGGGCGAGTGCGCCAATGACGCGGCCGCGCAGCCGTAGCGGGAGTGCGTTGGTGGCCACGAAACCGGTCTCGTGAGCATGGGTGGCGAACAGCGGCCAGCTCTCTGTGGTCTTCGGATCGGTGAGATCGATATTGGTGCGTGCCCGACCGCTCTTGTAGCAGTCCACACAGGGCCCTTGGTCGTGCTGCAGGGCGAAGAGTTCCAGCAGCCGGGTATGTTCGTCGGAGGCGGCGATGGTCTGCAGGACTTCGTGCTGGTCGGCCAGCAGGATGCCGACCGCCGCCACGTCCAGCAGTTCCATGCAGCGCCCCGAGAGCTGCTGGAGGAAGTCGATGAGGTCGAAGTCGTCCGTCAGGGAGTCTGCGACCTCCACGAAGACCTCGGTGAGCCGTTGTTCGCGTGGCATGTCGATCAGTCCTTGTCTACGACGGTCGGGGGCGTGCCGTTGCCGTTGTGGTCCAGGCGGAGCCGCCGGTCCACCACGTCCTGGGAGATCTCGGTGATGGAACGCCCACTGCTGTAGGCATGTGCCCGCAGCCGGAGCAGGGCTTGGGACAGGGGCAGGGAGAGCTGGACGCTGACCATGCCCGTCGCCTGGTGGATCACGGCGTGCTGCAGCGTGGGCGGGGAGCCGGCCGGGTCCGGACCAGCCACACGTGACTCGCCGATGCCCAGGCACCGGGCGGTGAGCGTGTCGGCCAGGATCAGCGCGTCGTCTGCCTGCTGCGCCGTCAGCGGGCCCGGGGTGCGGTGTACGGCGGTCAGGACACCTGTGCGGATCGCGCCGATCCCCATGGGGAAACAGAAGACCGCCCGGGCCGGCAGGGCGGGGGCCTCCATGACCAGCGCGGGCCAGCGCGCAAGGCGGACGCCGGCCAGGTCGGGTACCCACACCATCGCGCCGGTACGGGCCGCCTCGAGCCCGGGACCCTCTCCGAGGGTGAGCTGAAGGTCCTCGAAGCGGCGCGTCGCGGCGTCAGAGCACCACAGGAGCTCGGTGAGGTCGCCCTCGGTGACCAGGGAGACCGCGAGGCCGTCCACGCCCAACGCGGCGGCGCCGACCGCGGTGACATCGGCGACCTGGCCGGTGCCGTCGTCGGACTGCAGCAGACGCAGAACCCCGACCATGCGGTCACTGATCACCCACCACCACCTTGTCCCGGGCTGCCGGGGCGGAGCGGGCTGTTGGCCATGCTTCCCGGCCCCGTCACGAGGCCGGCGACGTGGGACGCCCGTCGGCCAGGTCGTCCGCGACGTCGGCACACGACGCGGATACCAAGGGCCGGTCGTCGAGGAGGAAGCCGGTGGCGGTCAGATTCAGGAGGCGGGTCAGCATCGGGCTCGGGTGCCGCAGACACAGTGTCCCGCCGACCGTGGTGGTGCGCTGAGACGCGGCCAGGAAGGCGTTGAGACCGCTGACATCGCAGAAGGTGAGGAGAGTCAAGTCGATGTCGACCGTACGAATTCCGTCCCCCAGGCAGTTGTCGATCACCCCCCGCACCGAGTGTGCCGTCTCCAGGTCAAGTTCACCCGCCAGGGTGATGGTCGCACGGCTTCCACGGTCGCGCCGGTGGAATTTCAAGCTTGTGAGAACAGGCATGGTGCCTCAGTTCTTATGACCACCTGGTGCAGAGCCGGGCGGGCCTGGGATGTCGGCGACGCCTGGCACGTATTCCGCGTGGTCGGACTCCTTTACAGGTCAGGCATGAGCGACGGACGGTGCCCCTGTTGCAGGGCCGTGAACGATCGCTTCGCCTCGAACGTGGGCCTGTGGTGATCCAGACGTCCTGTCCACTCCCCGCAGGCATCACGACAACAGCCTTGGGCCACGTCGGGGTCTGGGACGTCCATGGCAGCATAGCCTCGTGCCCGCCCCCCGGCAGCCGTTCCCCGGCCACAGTCGTCCACCAACCCCGCGGCGCCCTGTTCCGGCGTCGGCGCACACAGGAATCCGCGGACCCCCGGGTATACCGTGCGGCTGATCGGGACCGGCAACCGGAGAACGGCGACGGGCGGCTGTTCTTCGCCGGTCGGCGTCCGTTTCAGGGAAGGCCCAGCCAGGACCGCAGAGCCGCCGTCCGTGCCACGGCTCCACGAGCGGCGGCGGGGCTTCTCCACCGACTGCATGATGTACGGCATCAGGCGTACTGGCCGGTGTGGCCCGGAGTTGGGCGTTCCGGGGCTCCTCACGCCTGAGGGCCATGCTCCCGGCGGCCCCGGCGGGACCGGTTGCAGCGGCGGCCCCGCCGGGCTCGATGATCACGGCAGCCCCGGTACTCGCGGTACTCGGAAGTGTCGCTCTTCCCCCGGTCCTCCGGACTGCCTCGTCGTGGCGCACGAAGACGAAGACGAGGACGGGCCCAGCCACCCACCAGAGCGAACCGGGGAAGCCCGGGCCGAACAATGCCGGGGTGAGGGGAAGCAGATGAACGAACACGGCGGGCCTTCCCGGAGCAGAGCAGAATATCGCTGCCGGGGGCCGGGGCCGCGTTCAGCAGCATAGCTCTCCATGGACGTTGCGTACAGGCCCCGTGAAAACGCTTAATGCCGCAGCCCGTTCACGAGACGGGAGGACGGCCGGCCCTCGACGCGGCCCCGATCCCCTGGCAGTGAAGCGAATCGACCGGCTCCTTTCCGGACATATCCGGCATCAGCGTGCGGACTCCACCCGCACGAGCGGGGCCGTTCCCGGACTTTTCCGGCTGGCTCCGACGGCACCTTGACAGAAGCTCCCACCAGGCATTCACTGACCACGACGGCGCAAGGCTGTGGTGCTCCGGAACCTCCGGACCAAGCCTTCATTTTCGCTTCGCCCTGACCCCGCGGAACGCAGGACATGTCCCTGTGACCGTGTGGAGGCAGTATTGCTGCTCTGGTGTTCTGTTATTGCTGACCCTGGTGGTGTTCGAGCCGGGCTTCACTGTGAACACCCGCTGACGGCCGTCGGAGTCACGCCTGCCGTCCGGGCCGTCGCCATGGCGATGCGCGGCCCCCGGAGCGGCGGGCGCCGCAGCAACCGAGGCCACGGGTGAGCCGCGCCGGTCTCCCGCACGCCAATCAGCAGACCACTGTGCCGACGCCTGTCGCCGGCCTCGTCTTCGACCGCGCCACAAAGCCTGAGCAGCAGTCCTCGAGCAGGCCGGCACGGCCCGTCCGCCATCACGCACCCAACTCGCAAGGCGTAGAGGTGACGACATCCATGCATGATGCAGGTACGTCAGTACAGCACGGAAAAGGGACACCATCCTCCGGTCACCACAACGGCCTGCCGTGGATCGAGGATACGAGGAAGGTCGTGCCCGGGGACGCACGGGCTCTGTCGAACGTGTTCTTCGACCGGCTCCAGGTCCTCGACGAGGGCACCCGCGAGCACCAGTACGCCCGGAACACGCTCATAGAGATGAACATCTCCCTGGTCCGGTTCGCGGCGAGGCGCTTCCGCAACCGCGGCTCCGGCGACATGGAGGACATCGTCCAGGTCGGCACGATCGGCCTGATCAAAGCCATCGACCGCTTCGACCTTTCTCGCGAGGTCAAGTTCAGTTCCTTCGCCGTACCTTACATCATCGGCGAAATCAAACGCTCTTTCCGCGACACCAGTTGGGCCGTCCACGTCCCCCGTCGCATGCAGGAAATGCGTGTCGATCTCGCCAGGGCGAAGGAAAGCCTCTGCCTCACACTCGGCAGGGATCCGACGGTCGGCGAACTGGCCGGGCATCTGGAGATCACCGCGGATCTGGTCAGGGAGGGGCTCATCGCCGCCCATGCCTACAGTGCGGACTCGCTGGACGTCCATCCGACGTCCGGGGACGAGGTTCCCAACGCCCGTGCTCTCGCCGACACCATGGGCGAGCCCGACCCCCGCATTTCGGTCATCGACAACCTTCGCTCGCTCGCTCCGCTCCTCGGCGAACTCGATCCACGGGAACGCCGCATCATTGATCTGCGCTTCGGCCAGGACATGACCCAAGCTCAGATAGGCAACGTCCTCGGCCTTTCCCAGATGCACATCTCCCGCCTCCTCTCCCGAATCCTGTCCGAGCTCCGCCGCGGCATGCTCGCCGATTCCTGAAAGCGGAACGAAGTGCACAGCGGTGGTGCCTCGAGACGCTGCTCCCCAGGCGTCGTCGAGTGCCCGGTCACCGCGGTCCTGTACGGCATCAGGGCGCGCCACCGAGCGGACGCCGCGTGGTGAGGCCCTGGAGGGCCGCGAGCCGCCCGGCGTCCGCGCGTGATGGCACCTGGTGGAGGGCAAGAAGTTCGCGCAGCAGCTGGTACGTGGACGCCCGGGTCCTCGCCGGCGTCAAGGCGTTCGAGGAGTTGGGCGGGCTCGTACCGGAGCCGGGGTGGGCGCGGGCGGACCGCCGCGGACGCCGCGGTCGTCCCCTCAGCTCTCCAGGGCGATCAGTCCGTCCCGCGTCCCGATGACGAGCAAGCCATCCATGGTCAGGAGGGCGTTGATCGGAGCGCCGACAGGGAGCGCGTGCACGAGTCCGCCCGTCCTCGGCTCCCAGAGGCGCAGCACTCCGTCCCGGCCGCCGGTCGCCACGACCGGCCGTCCTTCGCGCGTGAGACATCCGGTGACGGCGAGCCGATGCCTGCCGGAGGACAGGGAGAGGTCGGACGGTTCTGCGGCGGGCTGTGAACCCACGGCCAGCCTGGCGCGCACCCGGCTCTTGAGGGTGGTGTCCTCGGGGGACGGGTCCACCAGACAGGTGATCTCATCGCCCGTTACGGCCAGCAGCGGGTGAGCGCCGGGCCAGGTCACCGGTGTGACAGTGGTGCGGTGGTCGAGTTTGCGGCGCCAGTCGAGGATGCGGGCGCCGGTCGTGGGGTCCCAGAGCCTGATGCCTTCTTCGGAGCTGCCGAACAGCACCGTCCGTCCGTCCGGGAGGCTCAGCGCTCCGGCATCCAGCGGGTGGGCGCCCATGCCGAATCCCGATGTGCCCAGGCTCCGTCCCGAAGCCGGATCCCACAGCCAGAGACTCGAGCCGTCCCTGACGACCGCCGCGGTACGCCTGCGCCCGTCGCGCCACGGCACCGTGGCCACGACCGTCGGATAGGCGATCAGATGCATCCTCCGGAACGGATTGCGGCTCCGCATGGTGCGTACGACCCGGTGGGATTCGGGATCCCACAACCGGATGGGACGCTTCCCGTCTCCCAGCGCGAGCAGCGTCGGCCCGTCCGGCATCGGCACGGCGACCGGCCGGCCGGCGGAGTCCTCGAGGGGCTGAGCCATGGGCAGTCCGCTGGAGGCCTCCCACAGTTGGAGGGTGTTGTCGCTGTCGACGGACGCGAGGAGCGGCCTGCTCTGCCGGATGGCGCCCGGCCGGACAGGCATCGAGACCAGCTGGTCCACGGGACCGGCCAGCGGGTCCTCGATGTGGCCGGCTGACTCGGGATCCCAGAGCTGGACGGTGCCGTCCTCGCCGCCGCCCGCCACGAAGGCCCGCCCGTCGGCGATGTGGAGGCTGGTGAGTGCGCGCACGCCGCTGTTGTGGGCGGACATCGGCGCCCCGACGGGCGTGCCGGTCGTGGGGTCCCAGGCCCGCACCGTGCGGTCGCCGCCGACCGTGACCAGTGCGGTGCGGTTGTGCCTGAGGCGCACGGTGGACGCCCCCACCACGTCGGCGCCGTTGCCGTGCAGCCACTCGCCGACCTGTGTGGGGCCCTCCGGGTCGAAGAGCCGCACCACACCGCCGCCGCCCGCGGTGGCCAGGGCCTGGCGTCCGTCGCGCAGTTGCACCGTGGTCAGGGCCGTGAGCGTGCCGCTGTACCCGGTGAGGAGTTTCCACACCAGCTCGCCGGTGGCGATGTCCCACGCCCAGAGGCGGCCGTACATGAAATCGGTGGAGCCGTCGATCGAATCCAGGACCCGGGACGTGCCTCCGGCGACGAGCAGCGCCCGCCCGTCGGGCAGGGTCACCGGCGCCAGGACCCCGTCGAGGCTCTCCGCACCGTCGGTGATCGCCTGGGCCACCGTGAGCGACTCGGGCCCGATGAGTTCCGGACCGACAGGTTCACCGGTGAACGGGTCCCACAACCGGACGTTGTGGGTGTCACAGACCGCGATGAGCGAGCGGCCGCCGGGCTGACTCACCGCCTTCCAGGCAGGGGCACGGAATGTGCGTTCCCCGGGTGCGGCACCGGGGTCGAGTACGGACGCGCCGACCGTCGACCGGGCGACCGGGTCCCACAGGTGGACGGTCCGGCCGGTCCCGGCGGCCAGCAGAATCTCCCCGCCGGGTCCCGCGACGGTCTCCAGGGTGTGCACAGGACGGTCGTACGCCAGTTCCTCGACGGGAGGCATGGCGGCGTCCAGCACCGATTCCGAGTCCCACAGCCGCACCCTTCCGTCGTGCGTCCCGACGGCGAGAAGCTGCCGCCCGTCCGGCAGCGAGAACGCGCGCAGCGCCTCCACCGGGCTCGCACGGTCGGTGAGGATCGCCGGGAGAAGGTCGCGGCGCAGCCTGGTCCACCGCACGGACCAGGTGGCGTCGCCGCGCCGCGTTCCGGCCGCGGGCGCGGCGCCGACGAAGCGTGCGGTGGTGAGGGCGCGCACGGTCTCCCGGTCCTCGGGGGCCACCGACGCGAGCAGGTCGCGGGCCACGAGCGTGGCGGTGACGGGGTCCGGGAGGCCGGTGCGTCCGTAGCCGAGGCGCAGCGCCTCCGCCGCGACGGCCCGGGGGTCCAGGTGATCGAGTACGTGCGGGGCGTCGGCGAGTTCCTGCCAGGCGCCGGCTTCGGCGACGTGTCCGGCGAGATGGTGCGCGATGTACGGGTTGGGGGTCTCTGTCGCGGCGGCCATGAGGCCTTGGGCGATCCTGCGGTGTCGTTCCGAGAGGGGCCGTGTCATCTCGTCTGCCCTTGCGGCGGGGTGAGGAAGTGTTCCTGGAACGTGCGGTGTGCGAGCCGGTAGACGCTCTGCTCGTGTTCGGAATCGAGCATGACGTACGGGGCGGCGGCCTCGAGGAGCTGGTCGATGTCGAGGTCGGTGACCGGAACGCCGTCGGAGAGCGCGCCCGCGGCGATGGCCCAGATGCGGTCGGCCCGGGGCAGGCCGCGCCCGCGGGCGAGGGCGAGTGCCTCCAGCAGCGGTCCGGCGGCCGCGGATCGGCGGGCGAGGCGGTCCACCGCCGCGGCGAACAGCGCGCGGTGATCGCGCCGGAGCAGCTCGGCGAGCGCATCGGCGCCTTCGGGCGTCACGAGTTCCGGGTCGGCGACGATCTCGTGGACGGCGAGCCGGGCGTACAGGAAATGCCGGTCGTACGCCTGGATCCGGCGAGCGGCGGCGTCGACGGCTGCCGGGTCGGCGCCGGGCAGGGCGTGGCCGAGCCGCAGTCGCACATACTCTCCGAGCGCGCCGGGGTCGCGCGGCACGACGACGAGGTGTGCCGCTCCCAACGCGTCGAGGAGGTTGCGGTCGTCGGTCTCCGGCTGGTCGGGGCCTTCCCTGGTCGAGGCGCGGGTGCCGACCACCACGCGCACACGCGGCAGCTCGGCGAGCCGGGTCAGGAGTGATCCGGCGACGTCGAGGGGCTCCTGGGCCTCGTCGAGCGCGTCGACGAGAAGCGTGAACGGCTCCGCCCTCTTGCCCAGCCGGTCCAGGAGCCACTCGATGTCCTGCGCAGTGGACCCGGTCCCGGGCCGCTTTCCCAGATCCGCGGCCCGTGCGAGCCGGCCGACGAGTTCGCTCATCGAAGCGCCGGTCAGATGGATCACGGCGTCGAAGACACGGTCCGGCGGGCGCTCGTCGGCCGGCAGTTCGCGCAAGTGACCGCTTTGGACGAGCAGTTTGCGCAGGCCGGGGTGGGCGTGGACGAGTACGTTGCCGAGCAGCGCGGACTTTCCGGCGCCGGCGCGCCCGGTGACGACGAGCATGCCGGTCGGCTCGGCGCGCAGCCAGCGGGCGATTTCGGCCCGTTCCCGGTCGCGGCCGACGAAGTACCAGGCCAGTTCACCCTGTTCGGCGCCTTGTGCCTTGGGAATGAAGTGGCTGCGTTCGTCGGGGGTGAGGCCGGTGAGGAAGGTCTGGAGTTCGGCGTAGACGTCCAGGGGGGTGGTGATGCCGTACGGCAGAAGACGCGGCCGGGGCAGCGGGGGCGCCAGATGGAGGTCGAAGGCGTCGGCGTGGATGCTGCCGACCTGCATCCTGTCGTGCAGGCGCAGCATCAGGTCGGCAAGGCGGATCGTCTCGTCGTTGTCGGTGTACGACGCGAGCGCCCCGGAGAGCGCGTCGGCGAACTCGCCCAGATGGCCGGCCCCGTAGCCGCCGACGCCGACGATCGCCAGGCGCCGCGGCTTGTCCCCGCTGAGCAGGCGCACGGCGACCAGATCGGCGAACCGCTCCGCCCCGCACGCCTCGATGACCACGACCGTCCAGGCGTACGGATCGGCGATCCGGCGCGCCCACTCGGCGTCGATGAACGCGGCGAGGGATTCGGGCAGCAGGCCGCGTGTACGCATCGAACCGGGCGTCTCGTGTACGGCGAGCCAGGCGCCGTCGGGTGCTGCTTCGCCGTGCCCGGCCCAGTACAGGACGGAACTCCTCGGCGCGGGCGGGCCGGCCCACTGCTCGAGGCGTTCCTCCACCGCGGACCTGTTGCGTGCGGTGTCCGGCAGCAGCCAGGGCTCGGCCCGGCCGCCCAGTTCGGCGAGCAGTTCCGCGACACGGGCGGCGGCCTCGTCGGCCTCGAGGGGGGCGTGGTGGCGGTAGCGGCCGATCGGGAGGCATACGACCGGGAAACCGGCCCGGTCCCGGCCGTCGTTGTGTGAGGACTTCGCGTTGAACACCGTCGTGTCCGTCATCTGTCTGCCAGATCCTCCGCTCGGGCGGCAAGGACGAGCTGGGTGACCGGGGAGAAACCTCCGGCCTTGGCCTCGAGCCGGTACAGGCCCGGGGCGGGCACGGTGATCCGCGCGGTCAGACCGGTGCCGCGCGGCAGGAGCCGGGGACGGCTCAGCACTTGGGGTGTCTGCGCGCCGGTCACGCGCAGGGATACGGACGCGGGGTCGCTCTGCGGACCGACGGCGACGTCGAAAGGCTCCCCGGCGGCGACCACGTCGGGCGCCTCGAGCGCGATGGCGGCGGCGCCGAGGGGCGGGCCGAGCCGGCGCTCCGTCAGGATCGCGCGTACGTGTGCGAGCGTCTCCGTGGTCTGGGATATCGCGCCGTGGGTCTGCGGAAGGTGAACCGGTTCCGCGCCGCCGAGCCAGGCCGAATCCCGGTAGACGGTGCCGTCGCCGCGACGGTCGACACGGTTCAGCGTGCCGTCGTCGCCGTCCTCGCACACGTACTCCCGGCCCTCGGCGGTGCCGTCACGGAAGACGAGGGACTGTGCCGTGCGCTGCTCGACGCCGACGAGGGGTCTGGTGTACGGGCCGGCCGTCGCCCCCAGGAGACGTTCGCGGGCGGCGAGGGCGGACACGGCGAGTTCGCTGTCCGCGCCGATACCGGAGATGTCGCCCGCGGCCAGCCGGCGCGCGGACGCGCCCTCGTCCACACAACGGTAGCTGGGGAGCAGGTCGTACAGACCCGGCAGCGTCGTCGCCAGGTCGCGCAGCCGCCGGCGCGGCAGCGGTAGGGGCGCTCCGCGCCCGGTGCTGAGGATCTGAACGGCCTTGGCCGACCCGTGGTACGGCGTACCGAGCGTGATCACGGTGCGCACCTCCGCCGCCCCGCCGAGCACATGCGTGAAGTACCGCGCGACGAGTCCCCCCATGGAGTGCGCGACCAGCACCAGCCGCGCCTGCCGGCTGCCGCCGGGATGCGCACGCCAGGCGTTGAGGTGCCTCTCGGCCGCGACCGCGAGCCGCTTCGCATTGTGTTCGACCGGCAGGCGCCAGTCGTAGGGGAACTCCGCCACGGCATCCGCGTGCGCCGTCACCCGCCGGATCCCGGCGACCAGCGGCGTATAGGGCTCGAAGCCGCGCAGCAGGGGCGCGAAGGCGGGGAACCGCAGAAGGCGTGTCGCCACGATGCGGCCCGTTCGCCCCTGCCGCTCCTCGTCGGTGACGCGCAGGCCGGCCAGCGACGTCCCCGTCGTCCACGCGCGGGCGTACCACCGCGCGTCTCCCAGGCCCCACAACACACGGCCCGACTCGGCGTCCGCCAACTCGCTGCCCATGATGCCGGGCAGCACCATCACCGCGTCCCGGCAGGCCTCGGACGTTCCGGTCAGCCCCATGCGTCCTCCCCCCGTGAAGTCGAACAACACACGTTAGCGAAGGTCCACCGGGAAGTATGCCGACCATGCCGGCCGGCCGCTGCTTCCAGCGGCAGCAGCACGACGGCACGGCCGGCAGCTCACCACGCCGGGCACCGCCTCGGGACGCGCTGCGGTGCGCGTTCTTCGAGGCGACGCCCTGACTGCCCGAAGCAGTGGGACGCGGGTCCCGCGCGCCACCGGCGGGTGAGTGACGGCATCACGCCTTCACGATCCATGGACGTACCGCCCGGTGATCGCGCGTTCTGGTCGTCACTGCCCCGGCCCGCCCGGGATCCACAGCGCCGACTCCGGCGCGGAAAGCGCCTTGCGCACGTGCTCCGCGGTCGCCTCGGGCGCCTGCCCGCCGGAGTCGAGAACACATCGCTCGAGCGCCCCGAGGTCTTGGAACTGGCGGTACATGGAAAGGACCGGTTCGCGTTCGGTCAGGGCATCCGGTCCTCGGCCGGCGGCCCTGGCCAGCGTGGTGGCCTCGTCCGGCCGGAGCACGACGTAGCGCAAACAGACGTCGTGCGTCTTCGCAGCCCGCAGGAATCCGCCGATGAACCACGGTCCCACGACTCCGTCGAGGACGACCTGGTAGCCGCCCCTGGCGTAACCGAACGCGGCCTCCACCAGGACGTCCATGACCACCTCGTTCTGCCGCCGGGCCTCCGGCAGATACGGGGGGATCGCACCCTCTGCGATGAAGGACCAAAAATCGTCCGTGTGCAGATGGACACTGGGCGAGAACATTCTGGTGAGCAGTCGGGACACCGTGCTCTTGCCGGCCCCCGGCGGGCCCGTCACCACCACGACCTGGCCGGTCACGGTCATGTGCGCTCCTCTTCCGGGGCCGTCCCACCCGGCGGTGTCCGCTCCCCGCCGGCCGGGCGCGCGGCTCCCTGGCGCGTGCGGATCACCACGTATCTCTCCCCCTCTTCGGGTGGCCGTGTCCAGGAGCGGGTGGTGAACGTGTGCAGCCGCCCGTTCATGATGGCGTGACGCGGCAGCTGGACACCGAACTGTCCGGACACCGCTTCCAGCAGCGGCCTTTCCGCCCCGGCGGCGTCCTCTCCGTCACCGAAGAACCGGCTCGGGTCCAGCGCTTGCGGTATCTCCCCGCTGGACCGGATCTCGCCTTCCGCGTAGGTGAACGCGTACTCCTCGCCACCGTCTCGCGCCACCGACAGGTGGAAGGACGGCTCCCCGTGCCCCGCCCTCAGCCCGCTCCACACCACCACCGCGCGGGTGCCCGCCCCGGCCGCGGCGGCGGCGGGGGACAGGAACCGCCGCCGGTCGAACGGGGCAGGATCGCCGTCGAAGGCGAAGCTCCATCCGCCGCCGGCCCGGCCGACGGACACCAGAGCCCTGTCGTCGTACGAGGAGAACTCCCTCCGGCTGTGCCGCACCCTGGCGCGCACCTCCCGGCGGGACAGGGGTGCGTCCAACCCGGTGCCGTCCCCGTTTTCGTCCCCGTCCGCGAGACGTCCGGGCAACTCCTGCGGCTCCACACCCTCCACCAGGAGGAACCGGTAGGACGAGCGGTCGTTGCCCGGGCCCGGCTCCGCGAGCCACGCCAGACCGCCCGGGTCGAGCCCGGCCGCCGGACCGGGTGCCTCACCCGTCTGCCCGCCCCTCGGAGCGGACAGCAGCTCGCGGCCCCGCTCGGGGGTCAGCAGCGGCCCGAGCACCGGGTCGGCCAGCCACCCCAGTGGCGCCAGATGGTCCGGTCCCAGCGGCTCCCACAGAGCCAGGGCGTCGCTCAGCGTCCGCCAGGCCCTGTCGGTGTCTCCCCACCGGGCCAGCTCCCGCGCCCGCTCGACCGCCTCTCCGAACGGCCCCGGCGCCGCGTACCGGTAGGTGCCGTTCCGCACCTGCTCCAGCGTCGCGTACGCCGACGACACCACGTCGTCACCGGCACCCCGCAGATGGAACGCCGGCGTGGAGCCGTCCCGGTACGAGTGCGCCGCGTGCTCGGCGACCAGTGGCGGCAGCAGCTCGGGAGCGTACCGCGGGTCCGTCACCAAGCCGTCGTAGTACACCATGTAGCTCTTCCCGAGCAGACGGCGTATCTGGTCGCCCAGCCCGGCGGCCCGCGGTCTGCCGTATCCCCTGGCCTTGTCCAGCCACTCCAGGGCCCGTTCCCAGCCGCCGCGCAACGCCTCGAGCCGGGCCTCCTCGACCAAGGAGTCCAGCTCGCGTGTCGTGTCGTTGGCGAAGACCGGCTCCTCGTCGCCCCGGTGGGCCCTCAGGCTGTGGAACTCCCGGTGCATGTCCACCATGAACGCGAGAAAACTCGCGTGCCGCTCGGGCGGCGCGGCCCGCCAGCCCGCCCACGTGTGGACGGCCCACTCACCGTCCTCGTCCACGTCCTCGGGGTCCATGAGCACATAGAGGCCGTCGGACTCGACATCGAGCTGCAGCCCGCGCCGCCAGATGTCCGCCTCCCGCCGCTCCTCGGCACCGGCGTCCTCGTCCAGATACTCCTCGAACACGCCCGCGAGTTGCGACGCGTCGTCGTGCCAGCGTGCCTCCGTGGTCCCCGCCAGCAGCGCCACGAACCCGCCCGTGTGCCGCCACCCGTCGCTGACCTTGAGGAACTCCCGGTACGACGGAGGCATCCGCCGGCCGAGGCGCTCCTCCATGAGGACGATCCGCTCCTCGGACGCGGGAGGGAACCCCAGCCACCGCGCCTGCCGGGCGGTCTCATCCCGCGTCTCCTCCTCCGGCCGGCCATCCGCCCACTCCCCGCTCCACTTGAGGAGGAAGGGCCGCCAGTCGAATGCCGTGGTGTCCGTCATGCGCCCGATGCTGCCACCCACCACTGACAGCGCTCCGCTGCCCGGTGCCCCGCCGACCGGCTGTTGTCCCGAGGGAGGAACAAGCAGCCCGGCAACCGCGCAGGTCCTCACCGATCCGGCGGGGGCGGCTGCTGTGGGCCCCGTCCGCAAAAGGGCTGCCGCAGAGCCGGGTGACGGCGGGGCCCGTGCCGGTGCCGGACAGCCCATCTCGTGAAAGCTCGAGGTCAGCGGCGATGTACGGCGTCGAGTGCTCGGGTGAAGTAGACGGCGAGCGGCTGGTCCGCGCCGGCTCGGGTCCAGGCTTCTCCGGCCACGTCGAGACATGTGATCGCGCTTGCCACGACGGCTGCGGCACGCAGGTCGGCCGTCTCCTCGGGCGGGCCGAGACGCCGGCGGACCTCGGGGACGAGGTCGGACTGCCAGCGCAGGTGCTTCTCGATGCTGCGGGCTCGCAGGGACGGGTTGCCGTACATCATCCGTGCGACCGCGAGCGTGCGCTCGTCGTCCGCGTCCGTGTCCTCGACCGCCAGGATCGCGGAGCGCAGCGCTGTCCAGAGATCCTCGTCGTCGGGGCGCTTGGCGAGTTCGGCACTCACCCGGGTGCCTTCGTCGGCGAGGCCGCCGAGGACGATGTCCTCTTTTGTTCCGAAGTAGCGGAACAGCGAGCGCCGGGACACGCCCGCCGCCGCGACGATCTCGTCAATCGTGGTCTGCTCGAAGCCCTTGCGGAGGAACAAGTCCATGGCGACCTGGATGATCTCCGCTTGAACGGAACGACGGGTCCGGTCCCACAGCCGCTCCACCGAACCTGCGCTCTCCGTCATGCAGCCAGCATAACCATGCGTTACCACTGCCCCGTGGCGGTCATCGACTCTGCGCCACGGCGCGGGTCATCATCCGTCCGACGGTCCGTGTCATCCGACGGCGGCCGAGCAGACGCGACACACCAGCGGCGACCCGGTTCCCGCCCCCGACGATGACACTCGGCCGCGGATCGCGGCGGTCGAGCGCGTCCAGCGCGGTCCGGACGACCGCCGACGCCGGCATCCGCCGGGAGTTGCCGCTCGCGCTCTCGCCGGCCACGTCGAAGAACTCCGTCTGCGTCGCCCCCGGTGAGACGGCGAAGACCTTCACTCCGGAACCGAGCTGCTCGTACCAGAGCGCCTCGGTGAAGCTGAGCACGAACGCCTTGGACGCGCCATAGACGGCCATGGTGGGACTCGCGTTGTACGCGGCCATGCTCGCGATGTTGATCAGGAAGCCCTCTCCCCGGTCGCGAAGGAGCGGGAGGAAGGCGTGGCTGATCTCCACGACCCCGACGACGTCGAGCGCGATCTCCGCCTTGAGCCGATCGAGCCGTTCGCTGTGGAAAAGCCCGTGATTGGCGAAACCTGCGTTGTTGACCACTCCGGAGACATCGATCCCGAGCCGGTCAATCTCGGCACGCAGCGCCTGTCCCGCCCCCGGTTCCGTCAGGTCCATCGGCAGGGCCACGGCGCGAGCGCCGGGGAGCGCGGACAGCTCCGAGGCCAGCGCCTCGAGACGTTCGGCGCGGCGGGCGACGAGCACGGTGTCGCAGCCGCGCGCCGCGAGCTGCCGTGCGAACTCCGCGCCGATGCCCGAACTCGCCCCGGTCACGACTACCGCTCCAGCTGTGTTCATGGACTTTCCTGCCTTTTCGGGTAAGGGGGTCTGGTCCGGAAGCGCTCCTGCGGGCCGTCCGCGGGGCGGCCCGGTCACCGCTGCGAAGGAGACGGTCCGAGGAAGCTGTCTGCACTGTATGCCACCCTGGCATCAAGTGCCAGGATGGCATACAGTGCACCTCATGACCGGAGCGGCGCTCCGTCGCACCAAGGAGGAAGCAGCAATGAGCAGAGCGACTCACAGGCCCGGGCCGCGGCGGAGAAGCGGAGGGCGTCAAGTCCTGTTGCCGGTCACGGCGTTAGTGGTCTTGTGGACCCTGGCGGTGTCCACACCCGCGTCCACCCTCGCCGCGGCAGCCGGCACCCGCGGGGCCGGCGCTCCGCCGTCGGGTGGGACGGCGGTTCGTTCGTGCGAGAGCATGACCGACGTGAACCTGCCCGGCAGGACGGTCGAGAGCGCCACGTCGGTCAGTGCCACGGAAGGGCTTCCGGCCTACTGCGACATTCAGCTCACGGTGATCGACCCTTCGTCGGACGAGTCGTTCCGGGTCGGGGTGTTCCTCCCCTCTGCGACCTGGAACGGGCGGTTCGTCGGTACCGGCGGCGGTGGCTTCGTGGGTGGCGGGCCGGACGAGCCGTGCGGCCGGTACGACCCGTGCTCCCTGGCGGCCGGATACGCCACGGCGAACACCGACGCCGGAGTACCGACGACGGGCAACCAAGGGGAGTTCGCCCTCAATCCCGACAACACCCTGAACAAGCCCGTCATCGACATCTGGAACGAGCTGTCGGTCCATCAGACGGCCGTCACCGCGAAGAAGGTGATCACCGCCTACTACGGCACGGGCCCCGCCTATTCCTACTTCTACGGCGGCTCGGCCGGCGGCCGCCAGGCGATGACGGAGGCGCAGCGCCACCCGGACGACTACGACGGTCTCGCTGTGTTCTGGCCGGCCCTGAACCTGTCGCGCCTGCTTCCCGCCGCGCTCTGGCCGCAGGTCGTGATGAATCTCGCCCACCACTTCATCCCGCAATCGACTTTCGAGGCGGTGAACGACCGGGTGGTCGCCGCCTGTGATGGGCGGGACGGCGTCAACGACCACATCGTCTCCGACTGGCGCGCCTGCGGCTTCGACGCCCGCACCCTGATCGGTGATGTGGTCACCGTGCAAGAAGCCGATGTCATCAACAAGATATGGAAGGGCCCGCGCGGCACCGACGGCAAGTTCCTTTGGTACGGTCCGCCTCCCGGCACTCCGCTCAATGGCATCGCGAACACCGTGACCGATGAAGACGGGACCACTTCTCCGCAGCCGAATCCCAACGCACTGACCTGGGTCACGCACTGGGTTCTCCAGGATCCGGACTTCGACTGGCGCACCCTCACCTACGAGCGGTTCGCCGAGCTCTTCGAGACGTCGGTGGCCAAATGGGAGAGGGCCGTCGACGCAGCGGATCCCGATCTCTCCGCCTTCCGCGCGGCAGGCGGCAGAATGGTCATCACGCACGGCACCTTCGACAGCTCCATCCCCGTGCAAGGGACCATCGACTACTACAACAAGCTGGCGAAGAGGATGGGCGGCATCCGTGAGGTCCGGGATTTCGCCCGGCTCTTCCTGGCTCCCGGCGGCGGACACGAAACTCTCGTCAGGGCGCATCCCCATCCGGGTTTGATGCCCGCCGGGTACGACGGCGGGCTTCCGGTCCCCGGTAGCGCTCTGGAGGCGGTCGTGAACTGGGTCGAGCACAAGAAGGCGCCCACGACGTTGCTCGGCGTCGGTGAGGGATCGAACGGAGAGACCGGCATGAAGAGGCCGCTGTGCCTGTACCCACTTGCCGCGCGTTACAAAGGCCACGGCAGTTGGAACGACGCCGGGAGTTTCGTCTGCGCCAAGGGGTGAGCCCGGAGACCGGTACGGGTGCCTGTCGTCAGCCATTCCCAGGTCGTCCGGTCCCGCCAAGGCACTTCTCTCATGCCGCCGGGCGGTCGAGGAGCCCTGACGAACATGTTCGGCCACTGGCCGCCGCGCTCCGACGAATACGCAGCCGGTCGGCCGGTCGGCCGTTCTCTACCACATTTTCAGTAGCAGCAACTGTCAGCAGGCGTACGACGACAGGGCGACCGCGTCCGGAGAGGCTGGGGCCGACATCCGGCACCAGATGGGGAGACCTCCTGCCGTGGCCATATTTCTTCACCGAGTAGGCCGTCTGGCCTTTCGGCACCGTTGGTACGTCGCTCTGGTCTGGGCGGCCGTCCTGGCTTTCGCCGGACTCGGCGCTCTCAAGGCTCCGGAGGCGTCCGACCAGGGATTCTCCATGCCGGGCATCGAGTCCCAGAAGGCATTCGACCTGATGGAACAACGTTTTCCCGGAACCGCCGCCGACGGTGCGACCGCCCGGATCGTGTTCGTCGCGCCGGGCGGGGAGCAGATCACCGACCCCGGGAACAAACAGACCGTCGAGAAGACCGTGGCCTACCTTGCCGACGGCACACAGGTCGCGGGAGCGTCAGACCCGTTCCGGTCGAAGACCCTGAGCAGGGACGGCCGGACGGCGTACGCGACCGTCAGCTACGAGGTCGGGGCCAAGGAACTCACCGACGCCGGCAAGAGCCGGCTGGAGAGGGCCGTCCACAGCGCTCAGGAAGCCGGGCTGACCGTCGAGGTGGGCGGAAGCGCCCTGGACGCGGGCGGCGGGCCGGGCGGTGGGGGCGAGCTGATCGGTGTCGCTGTGGCCGCAGTCGTCCTGCTGGTCACCTTCGGTTCGCTCGCCGCTGCCGGGCTGCCGTTGCTGACCGCCCTGATCGGCGTCGGGATCAGCATGGCCGGCATCCTGGCACTGTCCCACGCGCTGGACCTGTCCGCGACGACAAGCATCCTGGCGATGATGCTGGGCCTCGCGGTCGGCATCGACTACGCCCTGTTCGTCGTCTCCCGCTATCGCGAGGAGCGCGCCCGGGGCCGTGCGCCGCAAGAGGCGACCGGGCTCGCGGTCGGCACGGCCGGGTCCGCGGTGGTGTTCGCCGGGCTCACCGTGGTCATCGCGCTGGCCGGACTGGCCGTGGTGGGCATCCCGATGCTCACGAAGATGGGCCTGGCCGCGGCCGGCGCGGTCACCGTCGCGGTGTTGATCGCCCTGACTCTGGTCCCGGCGCTCCTCGGCTTCTGGCCGAACGCCGTTCTCACGCGGCGGGCCCGCAAGGGCGGACGGACCGAGGAGCAGAGCACCCGGAACGGCTGGGGCACCCGCTGGGCGCGGTTCGTGCTGCGGCGCCCGCTGCCTGTGCTGCTGCTGGGCGTGGCGGGGCTGGGGGTCCTCGCGCTTCCGGCCATGGACCTGCAGCTCGGCAACCCCGGGGACGAGGCCAAACCGACCTCCACCACCGAGCGCCGGGCCTATGACGCGCTGGCCGAGGCTTTCGGGCCGGGCTTCAACGGACCTTTGACCATCGTCGTGGACGCCCGGGGCAGCACCGGCGCGAAGGGCGCCGTCGAGTCTGTCGTACAGCAGGTCGGCGGCACCAGGGGAGTCGTCTCCGTCTCCTCGGCCCGCTTCAACGAGGCAGGGGACACGGCTGTCTTCCAGGCCGTGCCGTCCACGGCACCGACCGATGAGCAGACCGAGAAGCTGGTCACGTCCATCCGGAACGACCGGTCCGCGATCGAGTCCCGGACCGGGGTGACGTTCGCTGTCACCGGCACCACCGCTGTCGACATCGACATCGCCGAGAAGGTGCAGTCGGCCCTGGCCCCCTACCTGGTCGTTGTCGTGGGCCTTGCGATCGTGCTGCTGTTGCTGGTCTTCCGGTCCGTGCTCGTCCCGTTGAAGGCGGCCCTCGGCTACCTGTTGTCGGTGCTGGCCTCTCTGGGCGTGGTCGTCCTAGTCTTCCAGCAGGGCCACGGTGCCGAACTGCTGGGAGCGGAGCACACCGGCCCGGTCATGAGTCTGATGCCGATCTTCCTGGTCGGCATCGTCTTCGGCCTGGCCATGGACTACGAGGTGTTCCTCGTCTCCCGGATGCGCGAGGCGTACGTCCACGGCGAAGCGCCCCACCAGGCGGTCACCAGCGGATTCCGGCACAGCGCCCGGGTCGTCGTGGCCGCCGCACTGATCATGATCGCGGTTTTCGCCGGGTTCATCGGCGAGAGCGACTCCATGATCAAGATGATCGGGTTCGGACTCGCCTCGGCCATCCTGTTCGACGCCTTCGTGGTACGTATGGCGATCGTGCCCGCCGTCCTCGCCCTGCTCGGCCACAGGGCCTGGTGGCTGCCGGGCCGGCTGGACAGGCTGCTGCCCCGCGTCGACGTGGAGGGCGAGGCACTCGCCCGGCAGCCCGCCGCAGCAGACCCGCGATCGGTTGGGACGGTGCCCGGCCGGGAAGCATCCCGCACCTGACACAACCGCTTCTTCTCTGCCGGGGCCGACCGTGCCGGACGACACGGGCGGCCCCGGCAGCCGCCCGTGGGGGCGGACAGCGACGTGTTCGAGAAGCACCGACCGGAGAACCGAATGAGTACCAGTCTTGAGCGTTACACCGACCGTTTCGAGCGATACGCCGATCGCCGTCCTCGCGTCGTCGACGCGGTCCTGGTCCTGACGCTGATGGCCTGCGCGATCGTGGGCAGTGGTCTCACCAGGCCCGGCGCCGCCCCGCCCCAGCGGGACACCACCGTCCTGATCGTCATGAGCGCCTCGTGTCTCGCCCTGTTCAGGCACCGAAGCCATCCGCAGGCCGTCACCGTCGTGAACGCGGTGTGCATCGTGGCCGCCACCGCGCTGGGGTATGTGCTGACACCTTTGCTGCTGGCCCCCGTCATGGCGTCGATGTACTGGTTGACCACGCACTCCGGCGTCAAGACCGCGCGCCTCTACAGTGCCACCACGGCAGTGGCTCTGATGGTCGCGTCAGCGAACTTCGACCCCACGTACGCCTCTTCCCCCGTACCACGGTCCATCGGCTACTGCTTCTGGATGCTGCTGCCGCTCGTCGCCGGCAGCATGACCAGACTGCGGCGCGCCTACGTGGCGTCGGTGCAGGCCCGCGCCGAACATGCCGAGCGGACCCGGGAAGAGGAGGCACGGTTACGTGTCACCGAGGAGCGCATGCGCATCGCCCGCGAACTGCACGACGTCGTCGCCCATCATCTGGCCCTGGCCAACGCCCAGGCGGGCACGGCCGCCCACTTGGCGCTCACCGATCCGCAGCAGACGAAGACGATACTCACCAGCCTGACCGACACCACGTCTTCCGCACTGCGCGAGCTGAAAGCCACGCTGGGGCTGCTGCGCTACACCGACGCCCCGGCCTCCGCATCGCTGGAACCCTCTCCCGGCCTCGCCCGCCTGCCCGAGCTGGTTTCGACGTGTGCGTCCGCAGGGTTCACCGTCACGGTCACCACGACGGGCGAGCCCCGTCCGCTCACCTCCGGGGTGGATCTGATCGCGTTCCGGATCGTGCAGGAGGCACTCACCAACGCCACCAAGTACGCCGCCGCGGACTCGGCACACGTACATCTCGCCTACGAGGAATCCCGCTTGCTGATCACGGTGTCCAATGACGAGCCGTCCGCTGTCACCGATGCCGAGGCCGATGCCGATGCCGATGCCGATGGCGCTGCCGCAACCGTGCCGGGCCAGGGCTTCGGCATCATGGGCATGCGCGAACGGGCCCTCACCGTCGGCGGCGAATTCCGCGCGGGACCCGGCCCGGGAGGCGGCTTCGAAGTCGCGACCAGCCTGCCGCTCCCGCCCGCCACCCCCGAAGCGCCCGAAGCGCCTTCGGAAGCCACAGCCGACGCGACAGGAGAAGAAGCATGACCATCAGGGTGCTGCTCGCCGACGACCAGACCTTGCTACGGGCGACCTTCCGGATGCTGATCGACTCCTGTCAGGACATGACCGTGGTCGGTGAAGCCTCCGACGGCGCGGAGGCGGTGGACCTGACCCGCGCCCACCGCCCCGACATCGTCCTCATGGACATCCGTATGCCCGGTGTGGACGGTCTCGCCGCCACGTCCGCCATCTGCGCCGACCCGGACCTGGCCGCCACCCGCGTCCTCATCCTCACCACGTTCGAAACCGAGGACTACGTCGCCCGGGCCCTGCACGCCGGAGCCAGCGGTTTCCTCGGCAAGGACGTCACCACCGACACCCTGCTGGCCGGTCTGCGCACGGTGGCCTCCGGCGAGGCCCTCCTGTCGCCCACCGCCACCCGCGCCCTCATCGTGAACTTCCTCATGACGCCCGCCCCCGGCGGGCAGCTCCTGTCCGCACAACGCCTGTCGGAACTCACCGCTCGCGAACGCGAAACGATGGCCATGGCCGCCGAGGGCAAGTCCAACACCGAGATCGCCGAGACACTCACACTCAGTCCGCTGACCGTACGCACCCACATCTACCGCGCGATGGCGAAACTGGGCGCTCGCGACCGCGCCCAACTGGTCGTCATCGCCTACCAGACAGGTCTGGTGCAGGTGACTCCACTCACGCCGTGACCGCACGGCACCTGCCTCCCGCGCCAGGCAACCGCGTGCCGCTGACACCTGGCCGCCCACGTCCTTGTCCTGGCGTCATGCCGGGCGTGGATCACACCGGGGGCGGCTTCGTCGTGCGGCGCTCGAGGCGGGCTTCCCGGACGACGCGACCAGCCGGTTCAGCCGGCACCTGCGTCTGCCGGTCCGGTTGAGCGGGGGCCGGTGGTCTTCCGGTCGGGCGGGACGGCGCGGCCGTCGCGGAGAGCGTGGCGCCGCTGGTGCCCGGAGCTGGTCACCGGCTGAAGCCGGCGGTCAGACCGCTGAGCAGTTGGCGGCGGGCGAAGGCGTACAGCACCAGTATGGGCAGTGTGGTGAGGACGACGGCGGCGAGGACGGCGGGGACGTTGACCCCGTGCTGGCCCTGGAAGGACCACAGCGCGAGCGGCAGGGTCCGCCGGGAAGGGCTCTGGGTGAGGACGAGCGGCAGCAGGAATCCGTTCCAGATGGTCAGCGCGTTGAAGATGGTGACGGTGAGGATGGCCGGCCGGGTGAGCGGCGCCGCCAGGCGCCACAGCGTCGTCCACTCGGTGGCTCCGTCGACCCGCATCGAATCGAACAGTTCCTTGGGCACGTCACGGATGAAGTTGGCGAGTATCAGCACGGACAGCGGGATGGCGAAGGCGATCGACGGAAGGATCAGCGCCAGCAGGCTGTCGTACAGATTCATTCTGATGATGATGAGGTAGACCGGGATGACCGTCGCCTGCAGCGGGATGGCGAGCCCCATCAGGAACAGCGCGTTCACCGTGCGCAGGAACCGGAGGCGCCAGCCGCGCACGATGGCGTAGGCGGCCATGAAGGAGACCGTGACGGCCGGTATCACCGCGCCGGCGGTCACCACGACGCTGTTCACGAAGTAGCTGATGAAGTCGGACTCGATGACCAGCTGGTAGTTGTCCAGTGTGGGATCGTCCGGCGGCGCCAGCGGGTTGCTCGCGTAGTAGTTGCTCTGGGCCTTCAGGCTGGTGATGAGAATCCAGTAGAGGGGTATGAAGACGACGGCGAGCCAGAGCCATCCGGCCAGCCCGCCGAGCCAGTTGCGCCGCCCGGCGGGCCGGCGGACGCGGGTTGGCCGCTCGTCGCGGAGGGGTGTCTCCGGCCGTTGCTGCTTGGTCAGCGTGGTGGTCATGTCAGATCCCCTCCAGCTGGCTCTGGCCGGCGTCCCGGCCGCCGAGCCGGCGCAGCAGCAGGGCGAGCCCGAGGCCGACCAGGACGAGGATGACCGCGATCGCGCTGGCCGGCCCCATCAGGTTGGCCTGGAAGCCCCGTTTGTACATGTCGAGCGCGAGTACCCGGGTGGCGTCCCCGGGGCCGCCCTCGGTCAGCACGAAGATGAGGTCGAAGAAGGTCAGCGAACCGACCACCATCAGCGTCGACGACGTGATGACGGTGTACCGGAGCTGGGGCAGCGTGATGCTGAAGAACTGGCGGACACGGCCGGCGCCGTCCAGCTGCGCGGCCTCGTACAGGGACTGCGGAATCTGCTGGACACCACCCTGGTAGATCAGCGAGTGGAACGGGATGAACTGCCAGGAGACGACGAAGACGACGACGCCGAAGGCGAGCCAGGGGCGCCCCAGCCAGTCCTTGCTGAGCCACTCGAACCCCAGCCCGGCGCCCAGCCCGAAGTTGGGGTCGAGCAGCGCCTTGTACGCGACGGCGATCGCCGCGGAACTGAGCAGCAGCGGGACGAAGTACACCAGGCTCAGCACCGCGCGGTAGCGCTGGCGGCCGGCCAGGAACGTGCCGAGCAGGATGCTCAGCGGTGTCTGGACCACCCAGGACGCGGCCATCACCCCGAACGTCACCAGGACTGCGTGCGGCAGCCCCGGGTGGCTGAGCACCGCACGCCAACTGGTCAGCCCGGACGGGTGAATGGCGCCGATTCCGTCCCATGTGGTGAAGCTCAGCACGAGGACGCCGACGAGCGGTATCAGGGCGAAGCCGACGAAGAACACCAGCGCCGGCACGGCCAGCCATGGCAGGACGCCGGGCCGGCCGCTGCTCCGCGCGGAGTCGGTGGACGCGCTCACTTGCCGATGACCGCGTTGAGGTTGTCGGCGAACTGCCGCGGTGAGACGGCCAGCTGGAACAGCTTGACGATGTTGTCCAGCAGCGTCTCGGCGGCCGTCGGACTGAGCGCCTGGTCCCAGGACTGGCCGAACGACTTGGCGTTACTGGCGATGTCGTAGGTGAACTGCAGGAACTCGGCGCTCTCGGACTGGGCCAGCAGCTTCTCCGTGCCCTGCACGATCGGGACCGACCCGTTGTCGATCCATTCCTTCACCTCTTCGTCCGCGAGGACGCCGGTGGCAAAGAAGTCCTTGGCGATCTTCTTCTGTTCGGCGTCGGCCTTCGAGGAGATGGACAGGTACTGGGCGGGGTTGCCGACGGTGTTGCCCGGATCGCCCTTGCCGCCCTCGACGGTCGGGAAGTTCATGAAACCGAGGCCGCCGCTGGAGACGAAGTCCCCGCCGTCGGCCTGCTGGATGCCGTACGTCCAGGTGCCGTGCAGCATCATCGCGGCCTTGCCGGTGTGCAGCAGCGCCTGGTCGGCGTTGGAGTCGGCGGTGATCGAGGAGAAGCCCTTGATGAACCCGTCCGCCTTGACCAGTTCCTGCACCTTGGTGAGCGCCTCGATGGCGGCGGGGTGGGACCAGGCGTCCTTCTCGCCGTCGAAGACGGCCTGGAACACCTCGGGACCGCCGATGCGGTCGAACAGGAACTCCAGCCACATCATGTTCGTCCACCGCGACTGCCCGCCGAGGGAGAACGGCGCTATGCCCTTCGCGTTGAACTTGGGCACCAGGGCCATGATGTCGTCCCAGGACTCGGGCGGCTCCACCCCGACCTGGTCGAAGACCTTCTTGTTGTAGAACAGGACCACCGGCTCCACGGTCTCGCACGGCATCGCGTAGATCTTGCCGTCGACGGTCGCCGCGCCGAACGAGGACGGGAACAGCCGCTTCTTGATCTCGGCGTTCTCGTCGAACCACGAGGTGAGGTCCTCGACCTGCCCGGCCTCCACGTAGCTGCGCAGCGTGCCGCCGCCCCAGCCCCAGATGATGGTGGGCGCCTGCCCGGCGCCGATGGCGGTCTTGATCTTCGTCTTGTAGGCGTCGTTCTGGAAGGTGGTGGGGGTTATCCGCCCCTTGGGATTGGCCTCGTTGTACCGCTCCACCGCGCCGGTTCTGACGTCTTCCTGGGGCTGGCCGCTCAGGTACCAGTACGTGGCCTTGCCGCCACCGCCCCCGCTCTTGCCGGGACCTGACGTGCCGCAGGCCGTGAGCGCCGCGGAGACCGGCAGGCCGGCGGCCAGGCCGAGGAGGGTACGACGAGAGAGAGGGACCGCCATGTGTGTTCTCCGCACTCGAGAGCCGTCGGCTTTCCGCGAACTCGGTGAAAACGTTTCGAAAGTCTGCCGTCACTGAATCGCGTGTGTGCAAATTAGAGGTACCGGGTGCATGGCTGTCAAGGGATGTGTAGCACGTTGTCGCCCAACGGCTGTCTGCGTACTCTCGGGCGGAGACCGCTCTCGGAGAAGCTCGACAGGGCTCGAAAATGTTTCGAGGTTCTGGAATTGAGTGCAGAGGAGGACGCGATGCCCATGGGTGAATCACCACCGGTCACGGGCCGGGGTGTGCCCCGCTGGCGGGACCCGGCGCTGCCCGTGACGGACCGGGTCGACGCCCTCCTGGCCGAGATGACGGTGGAGGAGAAAGTCGCCCAGCTCGGCAGCCGCTGGATGGGCAACGACACGGCGCGCGCGGGCGAGGACGGCGACGGGCACGCCGTGGCGCGCGTCGCGCCGATCCAGGAGGTGTTCGAGTCCGGGAGCGTTCCGCCGGACGAGGCCTGCCGGGACGGGCTCGGCCACCTCACCCGGGTGTACGGCAGCCGGCCGGTGACCGCGGTGGAGGGGGCCGCCGATCTGGTCAGGTCGCAGCACACGGTCCTGCGCGGCTCACGGCTCGGCATTCCCGCGCTGGTCCACGAGGAGTGCCTCACCGGGTTCACCACCTACGGGGCCACGGTCCATCCCGCCGCCATCGCGTGGGCCGCGACGTTCGACCCCGAACTGGTGCGCCGGCTGGGCGCAGCGATCGGGCGGGACATGCGCGCGGTCGGAGTGCACCAGGGTCTCGCGCCGGTCCTCGACGTGGTCCGGGACTACCGGTGGGGCCGCGTCGAGGAGACGATGGGAGAGGATCCGTATCTGGTCTCGATGCTCGGCGCCGCCTACGTCTCCGGCCTGGAGGGCGCCGGTGTCATCGCCACCCTGAAGCACTTCGCCGGGTATTCCGCCTCACGTGCCGCGCGCAACCACGCCCCCGCGCCGCTCGGCCGCCGGGAGCTGATGGATGTCATCCTGCCGCCGTTCGAGACCGCGATCGCGGTGGGCGGGGCCCGTTCGGTGATGAACGCGTACTCCGACGTGGACGGCGTCCCGGCGGCCGCCGACTCCTGGCTGCTGACCGATCTGCTGCGCGGTGACTGGGGGTTCACCGGCACCGTGGTCTCCGACTACGGCGCGGTGGCGTTCCTCGCCGGGATGCACGCGGTGGCCGCGGACACCGAACAGGCAGGCGTACTGGCGCTCGGCGCCGGCATCGACGTGGAACTGCCCGACACGCTCGGCTTCGGCCGGCACCTCGTGGAACGCGTCCGCCGGGGCGAGCTGCCCGAGTCCCTGGTGGACCGGGCGGTACGCCGCCTGCTCACCCAGAAGGCCGAGCTGGGGCTGCTCGACGACGGCTGGACGCCCGAGGCATCGGTGGCCGCGGCCGCCGCGACCGACCTCGACTCACCGGAGAACCGGGCCCTGGCCCGGGAGTTGGCCGAACGCTCCGTGATACTGCTCGACGAGGGCAGCGCACTGCCGCTGCTCGGCGCCGGGCGTACGGCACCGGGCCGGACCGCCGTGGTCGGGCCGTGCGCCGCCGACTCGCGCACCCTCATGGGCTGCTACGCCTTTCCCAACCACGTCCTGCCCCGCCATCCCGGTCTGGGCCTCGGCGTGGCGGCCCCGACCGTCCTCGACGCGCTGCGCGCCGAACTGGCGGACACCGAGATCGTCCACGAGCCGGGGTGCGACGTGTCCGGCGAGGACCGGTCCGGCTTCGCCGCCGCGGTGGCCGCGGCCCGCGGGGCGGATCTGTGCGTGGCGGTGGTGGGTGACCGCGCGGGCATGTTCGGCAACGGTACGTCCGGTGAGGGCTGCGACGCCGAGGACCTGCGGCTGCCGGGCGTGCAGGCCGATCTGCTCGCGGAGCTGTTCGCCACCGGGACCCCCGTGGTCGTGGTGGTGGTCTCCGGCCGCCCGTACGCCCTGGGCGAGGTGCAGCCCCGCGCCGCCGGCCTGGTCCAGGCGTTCATGCCCGGCCAGGAAGGCGCAGCGGCGATCACCGGTGTGCTGTCCGGCCGGGTCCAGCCCGCCGGGAGGCTGCCGGTGCAGATTCCCCGCCGCCCGGGCGGCCAGCCCGGTACGTATCTGCAGCCGCCGCTCGGCGGGAACACCCATGGCATCAGCAGCATCGACCCGACGCCGCTGTTCCCCTTCGGCTACGGCAGGTCGTACACCACGTTCGAGGTCGACGACCTGCGCGCGAGCGCGACCGAGATGTCCACCGACGGTGAGTTCACCGTGTCGGTGCGGGTGCGCAACACCGGTGACCGGCCCGGCCACGAGGTCGTCCAACTGTATCTGCGCGACATCGTCGCCCAGGTGACGCGGCCGGTCAGGCAGTTGGCCGGCTTCGCCCAGGTCCGGCTGGAGCCGGGCGCGAGCGCGCGGGTCCGGTTCCACGTGCATGCCGACCGGACCGCGTTCACCGGCCGGGATCTGCGGCGGATCGTCGAACCCGGTGAGACCGAGGTGCTCGTCGGAACCTCCTCGGCCGAGCTGCCCTGCCGGATCACTGTACGGTTGACCGGCCCCACCCGGGTGGTCGGGCACGGCCGGCGGCTCACCACACCGGTCGACGTACTGCTGGGGGAAGCCGATGCCGACGGACGCTAGGCGCACCACGCTGGCGACCATCGCCCGAGCGGCGGGGGTCTCGGTCGCGACCGTGTCCAAGGTGGTCAACGGTCGCAGCGACGTGGCGCCGCAGACCCGCGCCCGGGTGCAGGAACTGCTGTACCGGCACGACTACCTGGCACCCGTGTTCCGCCACACCGAGGTTCCGCAGAGCCCGACCATCGAGGTGCAGTTCGCGCGCGACCTCAGGTCGTATGCGGCCGAGGCCGTGGAAGGCATCGTCGAGGCGGCCGCCGAGCTGGGGGCCTCGGTGGTGATCAGCAAGTCGTCCCGGGCCCCGCACTGGGCCCGGGACCTGGTCTCGGCCGGGCGCCGCGCCCTCATCGGGGTCACCAGCGTGTACACCGCCGCGCACCTGGACTCGCTGGCCCGGGCCGGGCTGCCGCTGGTCGTGCTCGACCCGCTGCACCTGCCGCACAGCCGGGTCAACAGCGTCGGGGCGACCAACTTCGCCGGCGGCCTGGCCGCGACTCAGCATCTGCTCTCCCTCGGCCACCGTCGCATCGCCTACCTGGGCGGGCCGGCCATGGCCGCGTGCAACCAGGCACGCGCGCACGGCTACCGCGCCGCCATGGAGGCGGCGGGAGTGCCCGTACCCGCCGACTACGTCCGGCCCGGTGAATTCACGCACCGGACGGGCCTGGCCGGCGCCGCGGCACTGCTGGAGCTGGAGGAGCCGCCGACGGCGGTCTTCGCGGGCAACGACGAGATCGCCCTCGGCGTCATCGAGACGGCCCGCACCCGCGGCCTGCGCGTCCCCGAAGACCTGAGCGTGGTCGGCTTCGACGACACGCTCCTCGCCCGGATGGCCTCGCCGCCGCTGACGACCGTTCGCCAGCCGCTGCGGGAGATGGGCGGTGTCGCTCTGCGCACCGCCCTTCGCCTGGCCGACGGCGAGAAGGTGGAGTCCCACCACATCGAACTCGCCACGGAACTGGTGGCACGCGCGTCGACGGCGCCGGTGCGGCCCGCGTGCCGCGGCTGATGTGGTGATCCGGGCACACGCGGCCCGGCCGGCGGCACGACGCAGCCGCGGGCCACGGTTCCAGGGAGGTCCGGGCACAGGGAGGTCCGGGCACCGTGCGGTCCGGGCCGGCGGGGGAGGGCGGGAGAGGGTGGCGCGCATCGTCACCGCTGAGGGCGGCGGCCATCGTCACCGCTGAGCAAGTCGTTGGTCTCCTCCCCGGGTGAACTGAACGGGCTTCATGCCCCCGTGACGGCCGAACCGCTCGCGTCCTCCGGGCCTCGCGCCGTTTCGCCGCTGTCCGCCGGTTCGCCGGGCCGACGAGTGACCGGGGCGCCGAGACGTGTCACGAGCCGGTGGTCGCCGGCCTCCGGGGAAGGAGGAAAGCCGTGGCACCATGGTCAGCAGGAGCCCGGCGGGGAGGCCGAGCGACGGCTGGCCGGTGAGCCGGACCCCGGGTCCGCACGGCGACAGCCGGCGTCAGTGCGGGCGGATCGGCTGTTGGAGGAAGAGCTGTGCCGACCATTGCGATCGTGGGGGCGGGGCCGCAACTCGGCTTCGCCATCGGGGCGAAGTTCGCCGAGAAGGGCGGCTTCAACGTGGCACTCGTGGCGCGACGTGCATCGCAACTCGCGGCCATGGTCGACAGATTCCGGAGCGCGGGGGTGTCGGCCGCCGCGTTCCCGGCCGATGTCACCGACCGCCCGGGCCTGTCGAAGGCGCTGGCGGCCGCGGAGGAGCACTTCGGGTCCGTCGACGTCCTGGAGTACTCACCCGCCCCGACGCTGCCGGACCTGGCGGAGCGCCCGCTCGTCTCCGCGGTCGACCTCACCGTGGAGGCGGTGCTGCCCGAGCTGGAGACCTACTTCTTCGGCGCGGTCGCCGCTGTTCGCCAGGTGCTTCCCGGCATGATCGAGCGTGGTGCCGGCACCATCGTGGGTACCAGCGGTGCGGGGTCGGGCCCGATGGTCGTCCCGCAGGTCGCCGGCGCGAACGCCGCGAACGCCGCCCTGCGCAACTGGCTCCTCGCACTGAACGAATCCGTCGCCGGACGGGGAGTGCACGTCGCGCACATCGCCCTGGGCGCGCAGATCGGCAGCGGCCGGCCGGACTCGGAGCCGGACGTGATCGCCGACCTCTACTGGAAGGCCCACGTCGAGCGCGACGCCCCCGAGGTCTTCCACTACGACCTGCCCGAGGCGTTCGAGTTCCAGCTCGCCGACAAGTTCCGAACCGACTGAGTCCGGTCCGGTTGCGGACCACGCCGCGCCCCCCGCCCCCGGGCGGGGCGCGGTCGTCGTGCCGGGCGTCGCCGGCCTCGGCTCGCTGCCCGGTCCCTTCTCGATCCGCTGAACAGTGCGGGCGCCCCGGACACGGCGGAGTGCCCCGGCCGGAAGGGCGGGGCACTCCGTTCGCGTCGGGCGCTGCGCGGACGGGCCGGCCGGGTCAGCCTGCGAGCTGCTGATGCAGGGCCTCGGCGTCGTGGACGGCCGACATGTGCACGAACTTCCCGTCACGGACCCGGTAGATGGCGTACTCGACGATCTCGATCGGCTTGCCGGTGGGAGCTGCCCCGAGCCACTCCTTGGCGGGGGTGCCGGTGTTGATCGCACGGACGGCGAGGCTGTCGCCGTTGACGGCGAGCTCCTGGACCTCCCAGTGGAAGTCGGGGACCGCGTCGACAATGCTGTTCAACTGTGCGACGAGAGCCTCGCGTGAACTCGGTTCACTGTGCATGATGATCGATTCGTGCACGAACTCGTCCATGCGGTCGAACTCGCGGGCGTTGAGCGCCTCGACGTAGCGCTTGTAGAAGTCGTGCAGGTTGCTGTCGGACATGAGTCTTTCCTTTCGGGGTGGGGTGCGAGAGGCCGGCGCCGGCCGGGTGCCGTCCTCCCGGCTCAGGGATGCCGCGGGGCCGGCACGCCGGACGTCGCCGTCCGGTTCCGTGACCGGGGCCGTGGACGCCCGCGGGCGGCGTGCGTCACCAAGGGAGCACGCCGGACCGGTCGGTGACCGTGCCGGTGGGCGTGTCCGGCCCGAGGGTGGCGATGCGCACCGCCGCCTCGGCGCCCTCCTCGACGCTCTGCCCGAGGTGACCGGTGAAATCGGTCGCGGTCCGGCCGGGGTCCACCGCGTTGAAGCGGACGTCGGGGATCGTCCTGGCGTACTGCACGGTCAGCATGGTGACCGCGCTCTTCGACGAGCCGTAGGCGGCGAGCGGATACTGCGACTCGACCCGCTCCGGGTCCTGGACCAGCGTGAACGACCCGAGTCCGCTGGTGATGTTGATGACGGAGGGAGCGGTCGCCGCTCGCAGCAGAGGCAGGAACGCGTGCGTGACGCGTACCAGCCCGAAGACGTTGGTCTCGTAGACGTGGCGGACCTGGTCGGCCGTCATGTCCTCGGGCGCGGCCACCTCACCGAGAATCCCGGCGTTGTTGACGAGGACGTCCAGGTGGCCGGCCCGAGCGCGCAGCGTCTCGGCCGCCGCGCCGACCGACGCGTCGTCGGTCACGTCCAACTGGACGAAGCCGGCGCCGAGCCGGTCGGCTGCCTTGCGGCCGTTCTCGGCGTCCCGGGCTCCGATCCAGACCTTCTGGCCCGCCTCGACGAGCCGGCGCGCCATCTCGTGGCCGAGCCCTCTGTTGGCACCGGTGATCAATGTGGTCGTCATGTCCTGCTCTCCTGTACGCGTCCTTGGCGCGGGTGCCCCCGGGCAGCGGTTGCCGGGTGAGCACCCACGGGGCCGGTTCGTGGTGGTGTGGCCGCGGGCGGAACCGGTGCGTCTGTTCCGTACCGTGCGGGTGCGCTGTCCGCCGCTACCGGGCCGGTGTCAGCTCTCGATGAAATCGAGGAGGTCGGCGTTGACGGTCTGGGCGTTCACGGTGGCCATGCCGTGCGACAGCCCCGGATAGACCTTCAGGGTCGCGTTCCCGACCAGCGTGACCGCCACCTCGGCGGAGGCGGCGATCGGCACGATCTGGTCGTCGTCACCGTGCATGAAGAGCGTGGGCACGTCGATCGCCCGGAGGTCTTCGGTGAAGTCGGTCTCCGAGAACGCCTTGATGCCCTCGTAGTGCGCCTGCGCGCCACCGGCCATCCCCTGGCGCCACCAGTTCCGGATGACACCCCGGGACGCCTCCGCACCCGGGCGGTTGAACCCGTAGAACGGGCCGGAGGCGACGTCGAGGTAGAACTGGGAGCGGTCGGCGGCCACGGACTCCCGGAAGCCGTCGAAGACCTCGGCCGGCAGCCCTCCCGGATTCGACTCGGTCCGGACCATGAGCGGCGGGACCGCACCGATGAGGACGGCCTTGCCGACCCGGCCGGCACCGTGCCGGGCGACGTACCGGGCGACCTCTCCGCCACCGGTGGAGTGGCCGACGTGGACGACGTCGCGCAGGCCGAGGTGCGCCACCACGGCAGCGGCGTCCGCCGCGTAGTGATCCATGTCGTGCCCGTGTCCGACCTGGGCGGAGCGCCCGTGGCCCCGGCGGTCGTGGGCGACGACGCGGTAGCCCCGCTGGACGAAGAACAGCAGTTGGGCGTCCCACTCGTCCGCGCTCAGCGGCCAGCCGTGGTGGAACATGACGGGCCGGCCCGTGCCCCAGTCCTTGTAGAAGATCTCGGCTCCGTCGCCGGTGGTGACATACGGCATGGTCAGCTCCTCGTGGTCCCGCCCGGGCGCCGGGCGTTTTCGATGTCTCCACGAGAGTGGCTCGGCCACCGTGCCGACAGCCTCCGTCAGCTGACTGACATCCGGCCGGCGGCTTGCTGAGGTGGGACCGGGGGAGTGCTACGGTCCGGCCGGCGGCTCGGGCGGCAACGCCTCCAGAGCGTCGCGGAGCCCGCCGCGGGAGGTGATGCCGAGCTTCGGGAACACGCGGTAGAGATGAGACGACACCGTCCGCGGCGACAGGAACAGCCGGGACGCGATCTGCGGGTTCGACAGCCCCGTCGCCGCCAGCCTGGCGACCTCCAGCTCCTGCGGGGTCAGAGCCTCCCCCGCCCTGCCCCGGGCGGTCCGCGTCATTCCGGTGGCCCGGAGTTCCGCCGCCGCCCGGGCCGCCCACGAGCGGGCCCCCAACTCCTCGAAGCGGCTGCGGGCCGCGGTCAGCTGCGCCCGGGAGTCGCGGCTGAGTCCTCGGCGGCGCAGCCGTTCGCCGTATGCCAGATGAGCGCGGCCGACCTCGAAGGGCCACTGTTCGATGCCCGGCAGCCCGAGGGCCTCCTCGAAGCGCTCGGCCATGGACTCGGGAGCCGATGTCATCGCCGTGATCGTGGCCACGCACAGCGCCAAGCGCGACGACAGGCGGCCGAGACCTGCGTCGCGCATCGCGTCCGCGTGCCGTCGCGCCTCCGTGTGCCGCCCGGAGTGCACGGCGGCCTCGACGAGGTCCGGTGCGGACAGCACCGCCTCGTGGTTGAAGAACGGCAGCGCGCCGGGGGCGCAGATCGCCGTGGCGTGCCGGTAGGCCGTCTCGAAGTCGGCGGTGCCGAGGGCCGCCCGGGCCAACGCCTGGTGGGCGTGGTTCTCCAGCCGCCGCAGGCGCCTGGGCCCCGACCAGTCCCGGAGGTTCTCGCAGTGCTCACGGCACGTATCGAGGTCACCGCGTTGCGCCGCGGCCATCGCGGCGACGTAGTGCCCTCCTTGGGCGAACAGGTGGTAACCCGTCTCCCCGCACAGCGCGATGAGTTCGGCCGCGGCGTCGGCCGACGCCTGCCACCGGCCGGCGTACAGGTCGTCGAGGGCGAGGAAGACCAGGGCCGGCATGCTCGTCCCCACCGCGCCGCCGTCGCGTACCACCCGGGACACGGCCTCGCGACAGCCCGGGAGCCGGTCGAAGTACGAGGCGGCCAGGGCGGTGCGGACGACCACGTCGGCGTCCGTCTGGCCCCTCAGCCGCGAGATCTCCTCGTCCAGGCGGCGCAGCATGTCGTCCGTGACGGAGCGGAGGTCGTGGTGGATGCGCCCCAGTGTCGCCGCGGCGGTGGGCGATGCCTCGGGAAGCGCGGCGAGCACGTCCACCAGAGGCTGCCAGTGCTCCTGCCGGCCCGAGAACTCGCTGACGATCGTGAGGGTGAAGAGCGCGGCCTCCAGCTCGCCGTGCGGCAGGCCGGACGGGGCCTGCTCGATCGCCTTCATCAGGAGCGCGTGGGCCGCGTCGGCGTCGCCGTCCGTGACCAGCACCAGATAGCCGGCGGCCGCGGCCGCCGAGAGCGGCTGGGCCGCCGGATCGCCCTGCACCTCGCGCATGATCTCGTGCGAGACCTCCGGGTAGCCCGCGACCCAGGCGGCGGCATACGCGGCCTGCGACAGGCGACGCCTGCGGTCCGCCCGGTCGGGACTCAGCTCGGCCGCGCGCCGCAGCCTCGCGACCGCGCCGTCGGCGTCGCCGCGGCGCAGGCTGATCCGGGCCGCCGTCTCGATCGCGGCGGCGACCGCCTCGTCGGGCGCCGTCGTGGCTCTCGCGAGGTGGTCACCGCGACGCTCGGGCCGGTCCGCCAGCGCGTCGGCCAGCCGGCGGTGGGCGCTGCGCCGCTGCTCGCCGGTGGAGCCGTCGACCACCGCGGACCTGACCAGCGGATGCCGGAAGCACACGGCGCGGCCGTTGTCCGTGACCATGACCAGGTGGTCGCGCTCCGCCGGAGCGAGTCCCCCGAGCCCGCCCGGCCCGCCGGCTGTCTCGAGGACGCCGATGTCGCCGGAGCCTTCGAGAGCCGCGAGCAGCAGCAGGTCGCGCGTTCGCTGCGGCAGCTGTTCGACGCGGGCGCCGAACAGCGCACGGACATCCCGCCCGGGACCGCTCGCCCACCCGGGCCCGTGCCCGTTCCGGTCGCCGGACACGCTGGTGGACCCGGCGAACTCCAGCAGGGCGAGGGGATTTCCCTGCGCGTCGCGCGCCACGGTCGACAGGACCCGGCGGGGGAGGTGCGGAAAGCGCCGGGACAGCAGGCGCAGGGCGTCCGCGTCGTTGAGCGGCCCGACCTCGACCTCGGTCAGGCCGGTGGGACGGAAGGGTTCGCCGGACTCCGCTCGCCGGGCCCCGAGCAGCCCGATGCGGCGGCCGCCCAGTCTTCTGGCGACGAATCCCACCGCGGACCGGCTCGCCCGGTCGACGACATGCAGATCGTCGACCACGAGGAGCAGCGGCTGCTCCTTCGCGGCCTCCTCGAACAGCGACAGTGCCGCGTTCAGGACGGTGATCGGTCTCGGGGCGGGGCCGTCGCCGAGACCGAGCGCGACCTCGATGGCCTCCCTCATGGAACGCGGCAGACGGCCGAGCTCGTGCGGCAGCGACGCGACGAGCTGGTGCAGCCCGGCGAAGCTGATGTCCGTCTCGTATTCGACGCCGCTCCCGCGGACGACCCGGGTTCCCTTCGCGACGGCCAGCTCGGCGGTCGCGTCGAGGAGCGCCGTCTTTCCCACCCCCGGCTCACCGGTGAGCAGCACGGTGGCTCCGTCCGTCGCAGCCCTGTCCAGGAACGTCGCGAGCTCCCCGAACTCGCGGTCCCGGCCGACGAGCCCGGTCGGGTCGTAGCCCACGCCTGTCACTGATCCCGCCCGTCGCACATCCGCCGTGTGTCACTCCGCGTCACTCCGCCTGCCGCGCGAAGCAGTCGAGCGGCCGGCCACGCATCCGGCCTGGAAGTATGTCACCGGCGAGCGGCACGTGCGAGGGAACCCTGCCGGGGGCCGGCCCGGCGCCGGGCGTGGAGCTGCCGGACGGGCCGGCCGCGCCCGGTTCCTCCGTCACCCGGTCCGGTCGGCACGGCCCGTTGGGCGTTCTTGCGGGGAAGCCCGCGGGGAAGCTCGCGGGAGAGGGGCCGATGCCGGTGCGGCGGCCGGGGCGGAGACCTGGCCGCCGCCGGGGGAGCACACCCGGTTCACCTGTCGTCCGGGCCGGACGGCGGACTCACAGAGCGGTTTGCGCCCACGCGCGGAAGGTGGTCGTCGGTATGCCCAGGTTCGCCGCGGTCTCGGGACGCGCCGGTGCGGGATGCGTACTCATGTACTGCTGTGCCTGGAAAAGCTCGGCCATGAGGCCCTCCGTGCGGGCGTGCTCCGGGGTGACGGGCAGCTCGATCCTCGTTGCCAGGGTCTGGGACAGGATCTGTGCGATGTCGCGGAAACTCAGGACGTCGCCGGCCAGCTCCAGTTCGGTCCCGTGGAAACGCTGAGGCTCCGCGAACGCCGCGGCCGCTGCCGTTCCGATGTCGTCCACCGCGACGAAGGGAAGCCGGGCACCGGGGTCCACACCGACGAGGAGCCGGTCCGACGTCATGCCGGCGAAGTAGAACGACGGCCGGACGAAGTTCTCCATGAACGTGGCCGGTCTCAGGATCGTCCACCGGGGGAAGCCCGCGGCGCGCACGATGTCCTCGACCGCGGCCTTGCTCCGCCAGTAGTGGCGCATGTGGACGCCCCAGCGCCGCTCGTCGAAGTTCTCGACGTCGACGGCGCCCGCGCCCGAGACCGAGGTGTGCACGACGTGCTCGACACCCGCCGTGCGGGCGGCCTCGGCGAGGTTGCGTCCCTGCCGGACCTCGGAATCGCCCATCAGGTCGGCCATGTCGGGCGCCTGCACCGAGAACACCGCACGGGCGCCGTCCAAGGCCGGCGTGAGGGTCGAGACGTCTTCGAGGTCGCCGCGCACGAGGGCGGCGCCGAGATCACCGAGGGCGGCGGCGCGCTCGGAACCGGGGTCGCGCACGAGGGCACGCACCGGGACACCGGAGGCGAGCAGGCTGCGCAGCACGGCGCCGCCCTGCTTGCCGGTCGCTCCGGTGACCAGCACGAACGATGATGACGCAGCCATGGACTTCTCCCGATCGGTGAAGCGGGGGGCCACCCCGTTTGGTGTTGGCTACGATATGGGGTGCCCCTCCGTTTGTCCATGCGAAAGGTCACGTTGATGGCGAAGCAGCAGCTCAGGCCGCAGAGGACGGACTGGCGGCGCAACCACGAACGGCTTCTCGGGGTGGCCTCGGTCCTCGTCGCCCGCGACGGGGCCCAGGTCTCCCTGGAGAAGATCGCCCGCGAGGCCGGCGTGGGCTCCGCGACCCTGCACCGGCATTTCCCCTCCCGGCGCGCGTTGCTCGAGGAGGTCTTCCAGGGCATCGTCGAGCGCCTGCGGCAGCGAGCCGGCGAGTTGGCCGGCGGTGACCCCCGGACGGGGCTCGTCACCTGGCTGGAAGAGCTGACGGTCTGTGCCGCGAACACGCGCGGCCTGGCGGCATGGCTCGCCGCCGAAGCCGGCGACGGCCCGCCGGACGGAGAGACCTGTCACGTTGTCATGCGTGAGGCGGCGGCGGTGCTGGTGGAGCGCGCGCTGTCGGTGGCCGCCGTCCGGCCCGGGCTCTCCCCGGAGGACCTGCTCACCCTGGCCGAGGCTGTTTCCCTGGTCACCGAGGACGATCCGGCGGCCGCACGCCGCCTGCTCCACCTCGCTCTCGACGGCGTACGGCCCTGAGCGCCGAACCCGTCGCCGTCCCCCGCCTCGCTGTCGGAACGCGCCGGAAAGGCGGTGTCCGGGGTGGAACCCGCCTCCCTCCGGGCGGCCCCGGCGGCCCGTACGGCCTCACGGCTCCCGGCCGCGACCGTCGGCGCACGCCCGCCGGTCCGTGGTGCACGCCCGCCGGTTCCCGGTGCACGCCCGCCGGTCCGTGGTGCACGCCCGCCGGTCCCTGTGCCGGCGCGGCAGTGTGACGCTGCGCGTCCGGCACGCTGCGGCCGCTCTCCCCGCCCGCGACCCTGGCGGGCACCCACCACGACCGTCCGGCGAAGCCGGGTCAGCCCGCCCCGCCGTCGAGCAGTCGGCTGTAACGCAGCCGCAGCGCCCGCTCCGTACTGGCCGCCGCGGTGACGAGCCCGACCGCGACGTTCCCCCATGCCGGCAGGTCAATGGGCGAGGTGAACGTCCCGACGTACCGGGCGACGCCCTCCGGCGCCCGGGTGACCTGTTCGGCGAGCTGGAGGACCAGGAGGACGAGGCCGGCGGCGAGCACCGCCGAGGAGAGGAAACCGATGCAGCGGCTCAGTGCGGGATGCGCGCGGCCGAGGCGCGCGCGGCGCCCCTCGGCGGAGGCCGGGTCCGGGACGAGCTGGTGCTCGGTCCCCTCGGCGGTGACGTAGTGGCAGCGTTTGAGCCCGAAGGCGCTCGTCCCTACTTCGACGGTGCCGCCCCGGACAGGGAACACAGCAGGGACTCTGGATTCGGCGTGATGTCTGCCGTCGAGGTACAGATGGGCCCTGACGTATCCGTCCGGCTGGTTCTGATGCCTGACGTCGACGGCGTACACCGTCTGCCGTCCGTCGTCGTGCGTCAGCCGAAGACGGAACAGCGCGCGGGTCAGCATCTGCCACCAGCGGAAACGCTTCAACGGCCGCCCGTCCCCGGGCTCGACCCGCCGCACGGCCCGGCGATACCGCCACTCCTTGAGCATGCCTTCGCTCCTGCTACTTTCCGGGTTCTGCCTGCTTGCCGGGTTCCGCCGCGCAGGCGAGGTCCTGCGGCGGGCGCTGCCCGGTGGTCAGAAACGCGGTCACCGCGTCCTTCGCGCACGTGTTGGGGCCGAACGGATAGACGCCGTGGCCGCCCTGGTCGGCGGTCACCATCGTGGCCCGCCCGCCCAGCGCCCGCCGCAGCTTCAGGGCGCCGGTCAGCGGCGTCCCCGGGTCGCGCTCGTTCTGCGCCATGAGGACGTTCGACGGGCCCCGGTCACCGATGCGCACCGGCGGCTCGGCCCGCTCCTCCGGCCAGAAGGCGCACGGTCCGATGCCGGCCGTGGAGCCGCCCAGCATCGGGTATTTCAGCCGGTCGACCGCGACGTTCCGCTGGTACTCCCGGACCGTGCTCGGCCAGCGCGTGTCGCCGCATATCACGGCGAAGCGCGCCGACATGAAGTTCTCCATGTCGGGAAACGGCGGGGCGGGCGGCGGTGGCCGGTCCGTGTCGAGTGCCTGCCAGGTCCTGGCCACCAGGGGCATGTCCGCGTCGCTGTAGAGCCGGTCGAAGGTGAACCCGCGGAACGACGTCGCGTCGAAGCCCCGGACCGGTTCCGCCTCCAGCCGCTCCGCCAGCTCGAAGAACTTCGCCCTCACCTGCTCCGGCGCGGTGCCCAGACCGTACTCGGGACGCGCGGCCGCGAACGCCGCGAAGTCGGGGAACCGGTCCTCCAGCCCACGGGCGAGCAGCCGCATGGCCGTGACGTCGTAACCGCCGGGGCCCAGGTTGCTGTCGAGCACGATCCGGTCGCTGCGCTCCGGGAACATCGTCGTGTACACCGCGCCGAGGTAGCTGCCGTAGGAGGCACCGAGGTACGACAGTTCCGGCTCGCCCAGCGCGGCCCGGATCCGGTCCATGTCGCGTGCGATGTTCGCGGTGGTGGTGTGCGGCAGCATCCACGCCGTCCGCGAGGTGGCGCACTGCTCGGCGACGGTCCGCGCCTTCCCCGCCTCCCGCGCGACATCGGCCGCGGTGTGCGCGTACGGCGGTACATTGCCGCGTGCCTGCTGCTCCGGTGTCAGATCGCAGGTCACCGGCGTGCTGCGGCCGACGCCACGCGGATCGAAGCCGATCACGTCGTAGGAGTCCAGCACCTCCTGCGGCAGCCCCGAGCCGGCGAGGACGGCCGGGTAGCCGAGTCCCGTGATGCCGGGGCCGCCCGGACTCGTCAGCAGTACGCCGCGGCGCTGCGAGGGTTTCCCGCTCGCCAGCCGGGAGATGGCGATCTCGATCCGGCGGCCGTCCGGATCCCGGTGGTCCAGCGGGACTTCGAGCGTCGAGCACTCCAGCCGCGGCAGGTCGGCCGGCTCCTCCGCGGCAACCGCCGCCTGCTCCGGGACGGCGTTCTCCCGGCACGGGCCCCACCGCACGGAGTCCGGCGCCGCCGCCACCGGCGCTCTCGGTATCGCGGCCACCGCCACCGCGGCGGCGGCGAGGGCGAACGACAAGGTCCGGTGCATTCCGAGAGCCTCCTGAGGGGTGTACGGGGGAGCGCGGGACGCCGGAACGGGCGTGCCGGGCACGGCGCCGCCGCGGATCACCGCCGGGCGGACAGGTTGGCGATCGCCGTCGCGACCGCCCCGACGAGTCTGTTCGTGCGCCGCCGCCGGCACATCGGCCCGGCGGCCCGGATCACCTTCGACCGGAGTCGGGACGGAGATTCGACTCCGGTCGAAGGACACATCAGCCCCCGGTCCGACTCGCCGGCCGTGCGGATTCGCGACAATGGCCAGGTGAACACAGACGTCGCGCCACGGCTCGGGGCATGGCGGCAGAGCTGGAAGCTGGCGGCGGCAGCGGCTGCGGGCCTACCGGCCTGGCTTGCCATCGGTGTGCTGCTGCGGGGTCAGGACGCCGGGACGCGTTCCTGGTTCCTCATCGGCGATCCGCTGGTGGCTCTCGGCTGCCTGACGGTGCTCCTGTGGCGACGGCGGTTCCCGCTCACCGTCGCCCTGACGGTCGCGATCGTCTCGCCCGTGTCGGCACTCGCCACCGGGGCCGCGCTGCTGGCGCTGGCCTCGCTCTCCGCCCGGCGCCGTCCGGTGGAGATCGGGCTCGTCGGGTCGGCCTACGTGACCGCGTCGCAGCCGGCTGTCGGCATCTACCCGGTCCAGAGCCCGCCCGGCTCGTTGTGGTACCAGCTCGCGATCCCGGTACTGACCGCGGGCATCGCGGTGGCCGTGGGCATGGCCGTCGGCTCGCGGCGTGCCGAAGTGCGGTCCCTGCGGGAGCGGGCGGAGAGCGCCGAACGGGAGCAGACCGCGCGAGCGGCGCAGGCACGGGTCCTGGAACGCAACCGGATCGCCCGCGAGATGCACGACGTGCTCGCGCACCGGATCTCGCTGGTCGCCATGCAGGCCGGCGTGCTGAACCACCGCGGCGACCTCGCGGCGGAGGAGAACCGCGTGCTGGTCCGCGGCATCGCCGACGGCTCACGCCAAGCCCTGGAAGAGCTACGGGACGTCCTCGGTTTGCTACGGGCCGAGCCGGGTCACCCGGAACCTCTTCCGCCCACCCTCGACCGCATACCCGAGCTGGTGGCAGACGCCCGCACGTCCGGACTGGACGTCACGCTCACCACCACCGTGACGGACAGGCCGTCCGACGCAGCCGGACGCACCTGCTACCGGATCGTCCAGGAAGGGCTGACCAACGCCGCCAAACACGCCCCGGGCGCACAGGTCCACATCACGCTGGAAGGAAAGGCGGGCGGCGAACTCGGCGTCAGCGTCCGCAACTCACCGGCGGTCACAATGAGCGCGCGACCACCGGGATCGGGATTCGGACTGCTCGGCCTCTCCGAACGAATCGACCTCGCCGGCGGAGAACTCGACCACCGCCCCACACCCGACAACGGCTACCTTCTCACCGCACGGCTACCCTGGCCGGACGCCACCCACGAAAAGAGAACCTGAGTGGACAGCCAGCGGGAGCCGGTCCGCGTCGTCGTCGTCGACGACGAACAACTGGTGCGGATGGCGCTGCGGCTCGTCATCGACGGCGAACCGGACCTGACCGTCGTCGCGGAGGCGGCCGACGGGGACGCCGCGATCACCGTGGTGGACGAGCAGCGGCCGGACGTCGTACTGATGGACGTGCGCATGCCCGGCCGTGACGGGCTCAGCGCAACCCGGGAACTCCTCACCCGGCCGGCGCCACCGCGGGTGCTCATGCTGACCACGTTCGACTCCGACGAGCTGGTGCTCGGCGCACTGCGCGCCGGGGCCCTCGGGTTCGTCCTCAAGGACACCCAGCCGCCGCGGATTCTCGACGCGGTACGGACCGTCGCCGACGGCGAACCGGCGCTGTCCCCGGCGGCTGCGGCACGGGTGATCGCCGCAGCCACCGGCCCGCGGTCCGCTCACGCCCGCAACTCGTCCCGCGAAGCGGCGCGGAAACAGCTGTCCGCACTGACCGAACGAGAACGGGAAACCGCCCGGGCCATCGCGGACGGACTGGGCAACGCGGAGATCGCCCGGCGGCTGGGCATCACCGTCGCGACCGTCAAGGCGCACACAGGCAACCTGTTCACCAAACTGGCGGTCGAGAACCGGGTGCAGATCGCACTCGTGGTCCGCGACGCGGAGGAATGACAGCCTTCCGCCTTCCGCGCCGGTCGGACAGCGGCAATTCCTTTTGGAAATCGTGGATTTGCCGGGCTTCCGAAATGGTTTCGTCGCCGTTGACACCCATGGCGCCCCGATCGATACTTCCCGGGTCGAACAGGTGTCCCGCCGTTTCCCGTGGGGCACTCTCCGCGACCTGATACTCCGGTCGTCGATCGCACGGCAGTCAGCTCCCGGCCATCTCGTGGTACGACTCCGGTGCTCCATGTTCTCCTCTGCCACGGTCAGCCCGCCGGGGCGTATCGCGCTGTCCGGCCCCGCGCCGGCCGCACCGAAGGAGGACTCGTACAGATGGACGACAACGCCGCCCGGAACACCCCTCAGTTCGCCCGACCGAACCGCAGGAGCTTCCTGGCCCGCGCAGGTGGCGTGGCGCTCGCCGCCGGGGCCGGTCCGCTGCTGCTGCCCGGCACCGCCCACGCCCAGACCATCACCACGCCGCAGAACGGCCTCCAGGGCGGCTACTTCTACTCGTTCTGGACCGACGGCGCCGGAGCGGTCTCCATGGAGCTGAAGGACGACGGCCGTTACACCGTCGACTGGACGGACTGCGGGAACTTCGTGGCCGGCAAGGGCTGGAGCACCGGCGGCCGCAGGGTCGTGAACTGGGAGGGCGACTTCGCCCCGTCCGGAAACGGCTACCTGTCGGTCTACGGATTCACGACCAACCCGCTCGTCGAGTACTACATCATCGACGGATACGGCACGTACCGGCCCATCGGTACCGACCGCAGGGGCACGGTCACCAGCGACGGCCAGACCTACGACATCCACCGGACGGTGCGTGTCGGCCTGCCGACCATCCCGGAAAACCAGATCATGCAGCAGTTCTGGAGCGTCAACCAGGGGAGCCGGACCAGGGGCGGCACCATCACCACGGGCAACCACTTCGACGCCTGGCAGGCGGCCGGGATGACTCTGGGCAGCTTCACCGACTACATGATCGTTGCGACCGAGGGTTACCAGAGCAGCGGACGCGCCGACATCCGGCTGTGCTGAACCTCCCGCCCGGCGGCGAGACTGCCCGGTGCCTCTGCCACCCGGTCCCTCCGCCCACCCGGTAACTCCGCCACCCGGTCCCTCCGCCACCATGCCCCGGCCCGGCGGTCCGCCCCGGTGCGTGCACGCCGAACGGGCCCGCCGGGATGAGCGGCCACCGGCTGGTATGCCACCCGCAGTCGGCACCGCGCCGCTCCGCCGTTCGCGCCTCCGGTACCGCGCCGCTCCGCCGTTCGCCGGCCGCGCCGCCGATACGGCCGCACGCGACCGGCAGCGTGTCCGACCGGCTCACCGGGGCCCGGACGGTCAACGGCGCGGTGCCACGGGGCACCGCGCCGGAGCGTGGGGGGAGTGCGTGGGACCGCCGGGGTTATCCGGCGCTGCAGCTGCCGACCGACGGTGCGGTGGTGTTGGAGCCGTTGACGGTGAAGCCGAAGCTGGTGGACTGTCCGGCGCTCAGGGTGCTGTTGTGGCCGGCCGGGGTCACGGTCATGACGTTGCCGCTCCAGCTCGCGGTGCCGTTCCAGACCGCGGTGACCGTCTGCCCGCTCGCGAACGTCAACGGCACCTTCCAGTTCCGGACGCCGCTGCTGCCCCCGGTGATGGTCACCTCACCGTTGTAGCCGCCGTTCCACTGGCTGGTGGTGGCGTACTTGGCGGTGCAGGCGCCT
>NZ_WHPN01000360.1 GCF_009735685.1 Streptomyces lycii
CTCCGTGCGGCTTCCTCTCCACCCGCCCGGACGGCACCATCATCAAGATCAACGGCACCCTGCTGCACTGGCTCGACCACACCCGCGCCGAGCTGGTCGGACGCCGTCGCTTCACCGATCTGCTCACCGTCGGCGGCAAGCTCTACCACGAGACCCACTTCGCGCCGCTGCTGCGCATGCAGGGCGAGATCGGCGGCATCGCGCTGGAGCTGAGACGGGCCGACGGCGGCCGGCTGCCGGTCCTGGTGACCTCCGTGCTCCGGCACGGCAAGGACGGGCGGCCCGCCGTCGTCCGCACCACCGTCTTCGACGCCCACGACCGCCGCTCCTACGAGCGGGAGCTGCTGCGCGCCCGCCGGCAGGCCGACGAGGAGCGCGACCGGCTCCAGAAACTGGTCACCACCCTGCAGCGCAGCCTGCTCCCGCCGGCGCTGCCGCAGGTGCCCGGGGTCGAGGCCGCCGCCCACTACCGCATCGCCTCCCCCGACCGGGTGGGGGGCGACTTCTACGACCTGTTCCCGCTCCGCGGCGACCGGTGGGGGTTCTTCCTCGGTGACGTCTCCGGCAAGGGCCCGGAGGCCGCGACCGTCACCTCACTGATCCGCTACACGCTGCGGGCCGCCGCGGAGACCGCGCCCGACCTGACCGGCGTGCTCCGCACCCTCAACACCGCCGTGCTGCACCAGGACCACCCGGGCGGCCAGCCACGCTTCTGCACGGTGGTCTACGGCGAACTCGCACCGGACGGCGACGGCGTCGCCCTGACCCTCGCCGGCGGCGGGCACCCGCCGGCCCTGCTGCTGCACGCCGACTCCACCGCGACGTACCGCTTCACGCCCGGCGGGATGCTCGTCGGCGTCGCGGAGGACGCGGAGTTCGCCACCGCCCGCGCCCGGCTGGCCCCCGGCGACACCCTGCTGCTCTACACCGACGGACTCACCGAGGCCCGCACCGACGACTTTGGCGGCCGCTACGGCGAGGAGGCCCTGCACGCCTTCGCCGCCGCTCTCGCACCCGCCCGCCCGGCCGCCGTCGTCGCGGCGGTGTCGGACCTGCTGACCGGGTTCGGCGAGGGACTGGACGACGACGCCGCGGTGCTCGCGCTGGGCGTGCCGCCGCGGGTCCCGGCCGTCAGCGCATCCGGGTCGCCCACTCCTGCACCTTCTTGATGCGCTCGCGGAGCTGACCCGCCGTCGCCTCCGCGCTCGGCGGGCCACCGCACACCCGCCGCAGCTCGGTGTGGATCACCCCGTGCGGCTTGCCGCTCTGGTGGACGTAGGCGCCGACGAGGCTGTTCAGCTGCTTCCGCAGCTCCAGCAGCTCCTTGTGGGTGACGACCGGCCGCCGCTCCGCCGGGAGTTCGAGCAGATCGGCCTCCTCGGCCGGCTTCTTCCGGCTGTGCGCGATCTGCCGGGCCTGCCGCTTCTGGAGCAGCATCTGCACCTGGTCCGGCTCCAGCAGCCCGGGGATGCCGAGGTAGTCCTGCTCCTCCTCGCTGCCCGGGTGCGCCTGCATGCCGAACTCGGCGCCGTCGTACAGCACCCGGTCGAACACGGCGTCGGACTCCAGCGCCTCGAACGGCAGCTGGTCGTCCTCGCCGGTGTCCTCGTCCTGTTCCCTCTCCGCCTCGTCGAGCAGCTTCTGCTCCTCGGCGAACGGGTCCTCCTCCCCGTCCTTCTTCGGCTTGTCGAGCACGTGGTCGCGCTCGACCTCCATCTCGTTCGCGAAGCCGAGCAGGTCGGGGATGGTCGGCAGGAACACCGACGCGGTCTCGCCGCGCCGCCGGGAGCGGACGAAGCGGCCGACGGCCTGGGCGAAGAACAGCGGTGTGGAGATGGTCGTCGCGTACACCCCGACCGCCAGCCGCGGCACGTCGACGCCCTCCGAGACCATGCGGACGGCGACCATCCAGCGGTCCTCGGAGTGGCTGAACTCGTCGATCCGCTCCGAGGCGCCCGTGTCGTCGGAGAGCACGACCGTCGCCGCGCTGCCGGTGATCTCCCGGATCAGCTTGGCGTACGAGCGGGCCGAGTCCTGGTCGGCGGCGATCACCAGCCCGCCCGCGTCCGGGATCGCCTTCCGCACCTCGGTGAGCCGCTGGTCGGCGGCCTTGAGGACGTTCGGCATCCAGTCGCCGCGCGGGTCGAGCGCGGTGCGCCACGCCTGCGAGACGGCGTCCTTCGTCATCGGCTCGCCGAGCCGCGCCTCGATCTCGTCACCGGCCTTGGTGCGCCAGCGCATGCTGCCGCTGTACGACAGGAAGATCACCGGGCGGACGACGCCGTCGGCGAGCGCGTTGCCGTAGCCGTACGTGTAGTCGGCGGCGGAACGGCGGATTCCGTCGTTGCCCTCCTCGTACGCGACGAAGGGGATCGGGTTGGTGTCGGAGCGGAACGGGGTGCCGGTGAGCGCCAGCCGCCGGGTCGCGGGCTCGAACGCCTCCAGGCAGGCCTCACCCCAGGACTTGGAGTCACCGGCGTGGTGGATCTCGTCGAGGATCACGAGGGTCTTGCGCTGCTCGACCCGGTTGCGGTGCAGCATCGGGCGGACGCCGACGCCCGCGTAGGTGATCGCGATGCCGTGGTACTCCCGGCCGAGCGGACCGGCTGAATACTCCGGGTCCAGCTTGATCCCGACCCGGGCGGCCGCCTCCGCCCACTGCTTCTTCAGGTGCTCGGTCGGCGCGACGACGGTCACCTGCTGCACGACATGGTGGTGCAGCAGCCAGGAGGCGAGCGTCAGCGCGAACGTCGTCTTGCCGGCGCCCGGCGTGGCCACGGCGAGGAAGTCCCGCGGCTGGGTCTGGATGTACCGGTCCATTGCCGCCTGCTGCCAGGCACGCAGCTTGTTCGCCGTACCCCAGGGGGCCCGGCCGGGGAAGGCGGGCGACAGGTGATGGGAGGTGGTGGAGGTAGTCACGGTCTCCGCTGGCTGGCTCGGGAACGACAACCGCGTCAGCCTATCGGGACCCGCTGCGGCGCTCCCCGGCCCCGCCACGGGTCCGCCCCGGATGGGACGCGGCTCACACCGCGGTGCGCGGCGGGCGCGGACGGCGGCGCGCGAAGTCCTCGGCGCCGCCCGGTCCGCCGGCGGCAGCGCCCATGACGTGCTCGTACCCGGCAGCCCCCATGACGTGCTCGTACGCGGCAACGCCCATGAGGTGCTCGTACGCGGCAGCGCCCATGAGGTGCTCGTACGCTGCTTCGTGCGCCGCCCTGGCCGACGTCTGCCATGTCCGGGCCGTCGAGGAGGTCCGGGAAGACGGCCGTGCCCGTCCGGGCCGTCCGCCGCGCGCCCTCCCCGGGTGCGGACACAGCGCCACCGGCGCGAGGCTCCGCTGCGTACGGAAACAGCGCTCGGCTGCGTGCGGAAACAGCGCTCCCCGGGTACGAAGGCAGCGCTGTCTGGGTACGGAAGCAGCGCTTCCCGCGTGCGGAAGCGGCGTTCCCCGGCCGGTCCGTCAGCCCTCGGCCCGCGCGGAGGGCCGCAGCCGGCCCGCGATCCAGGCGCCCACCAGGGCGACGGCCGCCATCGTCAGATAGACGGCCGTGAACGCGGCCGGGCGGCTCGCCGGGGCGCCGGCCGACACCGCCGCGTGCGCTCCCGCCGCCACCGAACCGCCACCCGCCGCGACGAACAGGATGCCGCTCAGCCCGACCAGGGTGATGTTGCCCAGCGCGTCGGAGACCTGGAGCGAGGCCGAGTTGGAGCCCGCGTCCTCGGGCGGGGAGAGCCGCAGCAGCAGCACGCTGGCGCTGGAGATCGTCAGCCCCATGCCGAAGCCGCCGACCGCCCAGGACACCGCGACGACCGTCCACGGCGCCCAGGAGGGCAGCCCGTCGAGGAGCGCCAGGGCCGGGCCCGCGATGGCCGCGGCCATCAGCACCATGCCCAGCTGGATCAGCCGCTCCCGGTACGGCTCCAGCCGCTCGCGGCTCTGCACGTACGAGCCCGCCGCCCAGGTCAGCCCGCCCGCCGTGAGCGACAGCCCGGCCAGCGTCGCCGACAGCCCGCGCTCGGTGACCAGCATCAGCGGCACGAACGTCTCCGCGCCCAGGAAGGAGCCAGCCGCGACACCGCGCAGCAGGATCACCGACGGCAGCCCGCGCGCCGAGCGGAACGTCCCGCGGGGCAGCAGCCGCAGCACGGCCGGCACCAGCAGCGCGGCACCGGCGGCGGCCGGGAGCAGCGCCACCGCGGTCAGATCCTGTCCGGCGTACTGGAGGAGGCCCGCACCGACGGCCACCGCGAGCGCGAGCAGGATCCGGCGGCGGTTCATCACGGCCGTGCGGCCGCCGCCGTCCGGCAGCTTGCGGAGCGCGGGAAGCATCACGGCCAGCGGCAGCAGCACGAGCACGGGTATCGCGAGGAACACCCAGCGCCAGCCGAGCCCTTCGGTGACCGTCCCGGCCACCAGCGGGCCGACGATGACGGGCAGCACCCAGGCGGCGGAGAAGGACGCCATGACGGCCGGCCGCAGCCGCTCCGGATAGGCCCGGCCCACGACGACGTACAGCGCGACGATCACCAGCCCGCCGCCGGTGCCCTGCACGGCCCGGCCACCGACGAAGGTCCACATGTCCTGCGCGGAACCGGAGATCACCAGTCCGGTGCCGAACGCGGCGATCCCGCTGAACAGCGGGATGAGCGGGCCCTTCCGGTCGCACCACTCGCCGGACAGGGCCATCGCGAAGAGGCTGGCGGTGAAATAGCCGGAGAAGGCGTACGCGTAGAGCGGGATGCCGTCGAGGGCCTGGGCGGCGATGGGCATGGCGGTGTTGACCGCGCTGGCCTCGAAGGCGATCAGCGAGACGACGGAGATGATCCCGAGCGTGAGCCCCCGGAACGGCCGCCGCCAGATGCTGTCCGCCGCCGGCCGGCCGTCCCCGCCGACCCCGGTCCCGCTCCCGCCCCGGGCGGCCGGGGGCTTCCCCGCCCCGGGCCCGCCGGACGCCGGGGCGGCGGCTGCGGGCGCGGCGGCTCCGGGATCGCCCGGGGCCGCCGGAAGCAGTGGTGCCGAGGGGTCTTCCGGGGCTGCGGCGACGGCGGTGGTGTCGCGGGTGGTCGGCTCGGTCATGGCGTCAGCGTAAGGGGCACCACGGACATACGCCCCTGTCGCAGGACCGGGGTCGCCTCGGGCTTCGGTCCTAGGCCGTGTATCGAAAGTGCTGCCGTGCGCCTGAGCTGTGTGCGCGAAGGCTGAGCGCGACTCGGTGGCGGCTGGAGCGGAAGTGAGGAAGGCTCGCGCTCATGGTTTCGGTAGTGCAGAACGTGGCGATTGACTGTGAAGATGCCTATGAGTTGGCCCGGTTCTGGAGCAGAGTGACTGGCTGTTCACTGCATCCCGAGGACAAACCGGGTGACCGGGAGACTCAGGTACTCCTGGCGGAGGGCCCGGTGTTGTACTTCAACCAGGTGCCCGAGTCCAAGAAGACCAAGAACCGAATCCATCTGTGTTTGCGCCCTGAGACCTCGCGAGAGCAGGAGGTGGAACGGCTGCTGGGCCTCGGTGCCACCCTCATCACCGATCACCGGAATCCCGATGGCTCCGGCTGGGCAGTCCTTGCTGACCCCGAAGGCAACGAATTCTGCGTTCTTCGCAGCGAGTCCGAACGTGCCGCGATGGGTTCCTGACACCCACGCGCCGTCCTGGCCGGTTTCGCAGGACCGCTGTCACAGCCACTCGTCGATGGTCGCCTCGTGGCGGACCGCGAGCTTGTCGTACCTTGTGGCCACGGCGCGGTGCCTTGAGGCGATTGGTGCCACACTCGACCACGTGGCGGGCCTTGTGATCCTCCGGGCCGAAATTCGGCGGACGGCCGCTGCGGGAACCAAGCTTCTTGCGGTTGCGGGCTTGTTCGGCCTGACCCGGGATGGCGCAGCGGATTCCCCGGCGGCGCAGGCAGGCCCGGTTCTCAGGGGAGGCGTACGCCTCGCCGGCCCGCACGCGGTCGGGGCGGACGCGTGGCAGGCCCGGCCCGGTGCAGTGCGAGCGGATATCGGCGCCCGGCTCAGCAGTGCATGCCCGGTTGAGCCGGGCGCCGATGCTGTGCTGTCTGCTTGTACCGGCCATTGACACCGGCCCGTCTTCGCGGGCCGCACCCGATGGTTCGTGAACCGTCCCGACATCACCCATAAGTCAGCTTCCGACGGCCGGCGGAGGGGGAGGCGGCGGGTACGGGGGGCGAGTGGAGGGCGGGAAATGCGGTGATGATGCCGCCTGGCGAGTGCGCCGCCGAATGCCTGAGACGGCGGCCAGGACAGTGCTGAACACATGCACCCCGGCGGCAATACCCGTTATCCGATACATCCTGGCCATATCTGGAGGGAGATGTGACGGTGACACTCTCCCCAGGGGGTCGATGAGCACTCTCAGCCTGGCACCTTCTTCCCATTCCGCACACGACACCTTCCCATGCAGTGACGTACCGTCCGATCGGGCGATCTCGCACGATTCGACCTTCGACCGGACATTGACCTCTTTGTCCACGACGACAACATCGGTCCAAACACCGCGATCCGCCATGATGATGTTGTCACTGAAACCCCAAAATCCCACAAGCAATGCGATTGCCGAAAAGACGTTCAAGAGCACGAGAACAACTCGCCGACCGAACTCCGTGACCCGGCGCAGTGTGGCATACGCAAGAGCGGCTGCCGCACCGAAAACGATATACGTGAGCCAATCCTCCATCGTCAGCCCAAGAAATACACAAAGCAGAAAAAGGCCGTAGACGGAGAGAGACAGGGAGAGTGCAGTGAACACAATCACGGCAGGCGATGCCGAGTTTTCGAATTCTATAACACGTCGAGTCCATGAAGGTCGGACTGCGAGAATTTACCGAGGCGCTCGATTCCGTATGACCACTCGTCGCCGAACTCGTCCATACGCTCCGCCAGTTTCGCTGCCCCCATGGAGCTTCCATCAACTTTTTTCATTTCTCGGCCGGGTTTCTTCATCAGCTCCGAAATACGCTTGATATTGCATTGCACTCGGTCCAGCATGTCCATATCGATATACAGGTCGCTCATGAAACCCTCTTCTGCCGACGCCCGACTCAGCCGAGCAGCACGTCATCACAGAGCATGACCGTTCGGTCACACCGGCGAACCAAGCTATCAGCGGCCAACGACCTCCTGGCGTCGTCCTGGCGTCGGGTAGGACGGCGCCAGGGACGGCAAGTGGTCGAGCGGAGCCGAACAGTGCTGGTCACCGACTCACGACCCGGGCGGTCTCGTCCAGCAGCGGCTGCAACAAGCCAATGAAGCCCGAATTGCTGACTCTCATGCCGATCGATCGTGCTGCGGAGCTGCGAGATCGGGACGGACCTGAGCACGTTGCACGTGGACAAGCTCCAGCGACCGGCATACGGACAACCGGGCTCCGAGTCGGGGAGCGCGGTACAGCGCCGGGGAGCGGATGCCGGAGGCTGGAACGCCGTGCAGCGGGCACGATCAAGGCATGCCGTATTTCCGCTCGTACGACGACGCCGAACTCGCCTACCGGGTTCTGCCCGCACGCGACGGCTCCGCCGCCCCGCCGCTGGTGTGCCTCGCGGGCGGGCCGGCCCGGGACGCCGCGTATCTCGGGGATCTCGGCGGTTTGAACGCGCACCGGCCCCTCGTGATTCCCGATGCCCGGGGCACCGGCGACTCCCCCTCCGCGACGCCCCCTTCCGACTACGCCTTTCCGCGCACCGCCGAGGACGTCGAGGCGCTGCGCGCCCACCTGGGCCTGGAGCGGTTCGCGCTGCTCGCGCACGACGCGGCGGCCGCGACAGCACAGGCGTACGCCGCCGCGCACGGCGACCGGCTCAGCCGGCTGGTGCTGCTCTGCCCGGGCTCCCGGCTCCAGGGCGAACTTCCCGACGACGCCCGGGAGATCTTCGCCGAGCGGCGCCACGAACCGTGGTGGCCGGACGCGGTGGCCGCCATGGACCGGCTCGCCACCGTCTCCGACCTGGAGGAGGTGCGCCAACTGCTTCTCCGGGCCGCGCCGATGGCGTACGGACGCTGGGAGGAGCCGCAGCGGGCCCATGCCGCCACCGAGGGCGACCAGCTCAACCCGGTGCCGCGCGCGGGCTTCTGGCAGGGCGTGGACGAAGCGGCCCGGCAGGCGCTGCTCGCGCGGCTGCGGGAAGTGCGCTGCCCGCTCCTGGTGGTCACCGGCGAACTGGACGCGCTGACGGGGATCCGGGCGGGCGAGGTGGTCGCCGCCTCCTTCCCGTCCGCGTCACCGGAACCGGTCGTCCGGACGCTGAAGGGTGCGGGCCACTATCCGTGGGTGGACGAGCCGGCCGCGCTGCGCGAGGTGGTGGAGGACTTCCTGCGGCAGCCGTGACGGCAGTCGCCCGTGCCTGCCGTGACGGTCGGCTCCCGTCGGCTCCGTCGACTCCGTCGGCTCCGTCCGCTGTGAACGCCGCATGACAGTCGTGTGGCAGCCGTTCCGGAGCCCTTGGTGTCGTGCCCCGGCCCGCATACCGTCGTCGGCACAGGAGCACACGGCCGTGTGCCCGAGTGGTTGAGGGGCTCGCCTGCAAAGCGAGTTACGCGGGTTCGATTCCCGCCACGGCCTCCACGCAGCGGAACCCCGGTCCGCCGCTCAGGCGGACCGGGGACTACACGTGTCCGGAGGTCCCGGAGCCATGTGTCCGGAGCCCGTGTTCCCGACCCCCGGCGCTTCTCCGACGCGTGACCCGGCCGCCTGCCTGGCACCGGCCGCGCTCGCGTTCAGCCGCTTCAGCCGCTTCAGCACATTTAGCGCCTCGCCGCCGACGGCGGCCACCTGGCGAATACCCGTCCAATTGGTTAGGTTGCCCTCTCTTCGTCCGATCCCCACAAGGTGAGTGGCAGCCGTGCGGCAACAGCACAAGACCTTCCAGGCGATCGAGGTCGGTGACGGCGGCGACGGGCGGTGGGCCGCCTACGCCCGGCCTCTGTGGCAGGAGATGGAGGCCCTGCTGACCGAGGAGGGCCGCACTCCGGAGGGCGCGGATCGTTTCCGGGCGCTGTTCCGTGCGCACATGCCGGAAATGGCGCCGGTTCTGGAGCACTTGGCCGTCCAACTCGACCGGCCCGGGGCCGAGGTCTTCCTCACCCACGCGGCACTGCGGCCGTTCTCCCCGGCCTGCACCCAGATCGGCCAGAACGGCACCCTGCTGCGCAACTATGACCTACGGCCCGACCAGTGCGAGGGGGTCATCGTCTCCTCCTGCCTCCTGCGCCCCGTGATCGGGATGCAGGACATGCTGTGGGGCTTGCTGGACGGGATGAACGACGCCGGTCTCGCGGTCTCGCTCACCTGGGGCGGACGTTCCGCCCACGGACGCGGCTTCGCCATTCTCGTCGTGGTGCGCTACCTGCTGGAGACGTGCGACACCGTCGACGAGGCGGTCGCCAGGCTGCGGTCCCTGCCGGTCGCCGTCCCGCAGAACCTCACCCTCGTCGACGCCGTGAAGGCGGTGACGGTGTTCGTGGGACCGGACATGCCGCCGACGGTGGCCCCGGATGCCTGCGCCGCCAACCACCAGCACCTGCCGGTGACCGACGAGCAGGAGCGGGCCCTGCGGACTCAGGAGCGGCTGCGCGCCATTCGCGCCGCGGGTGCGGACGTGGCGGCGATGCTGAAGCCGCCGCTGTACCGACCCGTCGACGAGCAGGGGTCGAGAACGCTCTACACAGCCCACTACCGGCCCGCCGA
>NZ_WHPN01000361.1 GCF_009735685.1 Streptomyces lycii
TTTCGCCAGCCGTTCGAACTGCTCGTCGCTCAGCTCCAGCCGCGCCGCGCCCGCGTTCTCCTCCAGGTGCGCCACCGAGGCGGTGCCCGGAATCGGGATCACCACCGGCGACCGCCGGAGCAGCCAGGCCAGCGACACCTGCGCGGGCGTCGCCCCGAGCTGCTCGGCGACGTCCGCCACCGGCCCGCCCTGCCGGGCGTGCTCGCCGCGGGCGACGGGAGCCCACGGGATGAACGCGATGTTCTCCCGGGCGCAGTGCTCGAGGACGTCCTCGTGCCGCCGGTCGGTGAGGTTGTAGAGGTTCTGCACGCTCACCACGTCGATCACCGAACGCGCCTCCTCCAGCTGCGCGACCGTGACCTCCGACAGCCCGATGTGCCGGATCTTGCCCTCCTGCTGGAGCCGGGCCAGCGCGCCGAACTGCTCCGCCGCCGGCACCAGCGGGTCGATCCGGTGCAGCTGGTAGAGGTCGATCGTCTCCAGCCGCAGCCGGCGCAGGCTCAGCTCGCACTGCTGGCGCAGGTACTCGGGGCGGCCCAGCGGCACCCACTCGCGCGCCGACGGCCTGCTCTGCCCCGCCTTGGTGCGATCACCAGGCCCCGCGGATACGGGTACAGCGCCTCGGCCAGCAGCTCCTCACTGGTGCCCGGGCCGTAGGAGTCCGCGGTGTCGATGAAGTCCGCCCCCAGCTCCACCGCCCGGCGCGCCACCTTCCGGGCCTCCTCCGGGTCGGCGGGCGGCCCCCAGGTCAGCTCGCCGGTGAGCCGCATCGCGCCGAACCCCAGGCGGTGCACCGTCAGGTCCCCGCCCAGGGTGAAGGTCGCGGGATCGCTCATGTCGTCTCTCCTGATCTCCATGAACCCATGGATCTCCTCGTGCCGGTTCCGGTCGGCAGCCTGCCCGGGAATCGGCAGCCTGCCCGGGAAAGCGGGACCCGGGCAAGGAGATCACGAGCGGACGAGGCCGCCGGGCACCGGCTCGGCCGTCCCCGCCCCGGTCCCGGCCACACCCCTCTACGCTGGGCGTATGACGCCAACACCCCCCGGCGGGCCGCCGCGGGAGCCGTCCGGCGGGGGCCCCGGCCGCTGGTCGGACCTCGACCGGCCACCGCTCAACGCCACCGCCCTGCGCCGCGCGCTGCTCCGCCCGGGAGCGCTGTGGACCGGTCTGGACGTGGTGCAGGTGACCGGCTCCACCAACACAGACCTGGCCGAACGTGTCCGCGGCGGCGGGCCGGGCGGCGCGGAGGTCCCGGAGGGCACCGTCCTCGTCGCCGAGGAGCAGTCCGCCGGGCGCGGCAGGCTCGACCGGCAGTGGTCGGCGCCCCCGCGCTCCGGGCTCTTCTTCTCCGTACTGCTGCGGCCCGGGCCGGACGTCCCGGAGGACCGGTGGGGCTGGCTGCCGCTGCTCGCCGGGGTCGCCACCGCCACCGCGCTGGCCCGCGCCGCCGGTGTCGACACCGCGCTCAAGTGGCCCAACGACCTGCTGGTGACCGTCGGGGGCGAGGAGCGCAAGACCGGGGGGATCCTCGCCGAGCGGGCGGGCGACGCCGTCGTCGTCGGCATCGGGCTCAACGTCTCGCTGCGCGCCGCCGAGCTGCCGGTGCCCGGGGCCGGGTCGCTGGCGCTCGCGGGAGCCGTGTCCACCGACCGGGACCCGCTGCTGCGGGCCGTGCTCCGCTCGATCGGGAACTGGTACGCCGACTGGCGCGCGGCCGCCGGCGACGCCGCCGCGAGCGGTCTGATGGACGCCTACGCCGCGGGCTGCGCCACGCTCGGCCGCACGGTCCGCGCGGAACTCCCCGGCGACCGTGCCGTCACCGGGGAGGCCGTCGCGGTGGACGGCGACGGGCGGCTGGTGCTGGCCTGCGCGGACGGCGTGCGGGAACCGGTCGGGGCCGGGGACATCGTCCATCTGCGGCCCGGCGGGTGAGAGTGAGCCAGCGCACACCTGCCGTATCGTTGAGGCGACCTGGGCCTGCATCCCGGCCCAGGTGGTGCAGGGTCGAGAAGTGATCGGAAGGGCTGTGCGCAGGGAACGGACAGGGGGCGGGCAGTGAGCGCCGACGACGCGGGCCCCGGCGACGCCCCGGGCGGCCCCGGCGGGGGCTCACAGGCGTTCTCCGACGACGCCTCCGAAGGCCCGGCGGACACCGCCGACGACCGGGGCGAGAACCCCCTCGCGCTCCGTCTGGAGCAGCTGATCCTCGGTGCCGAGCGGCACTACACGCCGTTCCAGGCGGCCCGCAGCGCCGGTGTCTCCATGGAGCTGGCCTCCCGCTTCTGGCGCGCGATGGGCTTCGCCGACATCGGGCAGGCCAAGGCGCTCACCGAGGCGGACGTGCTGGCGCTGCGGCGGCTGGCCGGTCTGGTCGAGGCGGGGCTGCTCAGCGAGCCGATGGCCGTGCAGGTCGCCCGCTCCACCGGGCAGACCACCTCCCGGCTCGCCGACTGGCAGATCGAGGGGTTCCTGGAAGGACTGACGGAGCCGCCGGAGCCGGGCATGACCCGCACCGAGGTCGCGTATCCGCTGGTCGAGCTGTTGCTGCCGGAGCTCCAGGAGTTCCTGGTCTACGTCTGGCGGCGGCAGCTGGCGGCGGCGGCCGGCCGGGTCATCCAGTCCCAGGACGACGAGGAGATGGTCGACCGGCGGTTCGCGGTGGGCTTCGCGGACCTCGTCGGCTTCACCCGGCTCACCCGGCGGCTGGAGGAGGAGGAACTCGGCGAACTGGTCGAGGCCTTCGAGACCACCGCCGCCGACCTGGTCGCGGCGCGCGGCGGCCGGCTGATCAAGACCCTGGGCGACGAGGTGCTGTACGCCGCGGAGGACGCGGGCACGGCCGCCGAGATCGGGCTGCGGCTGATCGAGACCCTGGCGAACGACGAGACGATGCCGGAGCTGCGGGTCGGGATCGCCTTCGGCACGGTGACCACCCGCATGGGCGACGTGTTCGGTACGACGGTGAACCTGGCGAGCCGGCTGACGTCGATAGCGCCGAAGGACACGGTGCTGGTCGACGGGGCCTTCGCCGAGGAGCTGATGCGGTCCGGGGACGCGCCGGAGTCGGAGGCCGAGGCGGCGGCAGCCGAGAAGGAGGGCACGGAGCCGCCGGCCCCGTACCGTTTCGCGCTCCAGCCGATGTACCAGCGCCCGGTGAGGGGACTGGGCGTGGTGGAGCCCTGGCTGCTCACCCGCAGACCGGGCTGACCCCCGGCCACACCCCCTACCTCCGGCCTGCCACGCCACCGCCGGCCACAGGCGAACACGACCGGACGCCCCCCGCCGCCCGGCAGGATCACGTGGCCGCCATCGGATCATCGACGGCCGGCGCCCGCCGCCCGACAGATCACGTGGCGGCCACCGGAACATCAGCGGTTGACGCCCGCGTCTGCCATCCGCCGGGATCACGTGGCCGCCACCGCCTGTCACAGGCGAACACGACCGGACGACACCCCGCCGCCGGACGGAAGCACACGGCCGCCATCGAACATCAGCGCACGACAGCCCGCACCGCCGACCCACCGGGACTGCGAAGGCGCCTGTGGGGAGGACACCGGCCGACGACGGCCCGCGGCCGCCATGCCGACGGAGGGGGTGGGCCCGGAGGGAGGGGGTCTTCCACGCTTACGTGTATGTGTGGCCGCGGAAATAGGGTGACCGTCTCCGCGCACCGTTCAGGCGGCCGTAAATATGCGGTGGAAGACCCCCTCCCGGGGGCCCGCCCCCGGCCAGGCGTCCGGCCTCCGACGCCTGGGCCCCGCACCGGCCAGCCGTCCGGCCTCCGGCACCGGTGCCCCGCACCGGCCAGGCGTCCGGCCCCGGGCACCCGTGCCCCACCCCACCCCACCCCACCCCGGCCAGGCATCAGCCCGCCCCATGCGCGCCGCCCCGACCCGGGCCTCCCACCCCGGCACAAGCCCCGCCCCCGCCGCAGTGCCCCGTCCGGGCCCCGGCCCCGAGGCACCACCCCCGCCCGCGAGGCACCACCCCTCCGAGGCACCACCACCCCCGGCTCCGAGGCGCGGCGCATCCCCGCCCTCCGAGGCACCACCCCTGCCCCGTGCCGCCCCGGCCCCGAGCCGCGAAAATCCCGAGCCGCCCCCCGCCACCCCACGAGCCGCTAAGACCCCGGGCCACCCCATGGCACCCCGAGCCGCCAAGATCCCGAGCCGCCCCGGCCCCCCCCGTGCCGCCTCCGGCCGGGAGACGCCCCCGCCGGAGACCTACCGACCGCGGAACCGCCGCCGCTCCGGGCCGGAGGCCGCCTCCGCGTGGTCGGCCAGCCGCACCACCGGATCCGCCTCCCCCTCGCGTGCCTCGCGCCCCGCGACGACGGGTACGTCGGACCGGGCGGCCTTCGCCCGGTACTGCGCCGCGTCGGCGAGCCGGAACAGCCGCCGGGCGGACCGTACGGGGCCGATCGGGGCGCCGGTGGAGGCGATTCCGCAGGCCACGCCCTCGCCGTGTTCCAGCTTCGCCGCCCGCCGGCAGAGTTCCGCGGCGGCCCGCGCCACCTCGTCCGTGCCGGGGCCGAGGGTGACGAGGCAGAATTCGTCGCCGCCGAGCCGCGCGGCCAGGGCGCCCGGGAGCATCGCCCCGCAGACGGACAGCACCGAGCCGAAGCGTTCGAGGAGCCGGTCGCCGACCGCGTGCCCGAGGGTGTCGTTCACCCGCTTGAGTCCGTTGAGGTCGCAGACGACCAGGCTGACCACGGAGCCGTCGACCCGGTGCCGTTCCAGTGCCTCGTCGAGGCGTATGTCCACCGCCCGGCGGTTGGCCAGCCCGGTCAGCGGGTCGGTGAAGGCCAGCCTGCGGGCCTCCTCCAGGCGCTGGGTCTGGGCTATCCCGGCGGCCGCGACGGCCGCGAGCACCGTCGCCAGGGTCGCGTCCGCGCGCCCGAACACCGGCTCGCCGGGTGCCCGGGCCACGTACAGCTCTCCCCAGGCCCGCCCGTGCAGCACGATCGGCGCGACGACGCAGCAGCCCCGCCCGCGCCGCCGCAGGGCCGCCACCCGCTGGTGGCAGTAGGCGCCGGCCGGGCGGTCCGGCGGCCGGGGTTCCTCCGCGGTCTCCACCCAGGCGTGCGGCTCGCCGCCGCCCGCCCACCGCTCGTGCAGGAACTCGGCGATCTCCGGGAAGTCCCGCACGGGATACGACTCGTCGTCGGGGAACTCCTCCTCGTCCGGAGCGAGCGCCCCCACGTTGACCAGGACGCGCAGCCGCCCCTCGCTCCGTTCCCAGGAGGAGATCGCCGCGAAGGAACCGTCCAGCGCGTGCCGGGCGCCCTCGGCGGCGGCCCGGGCGGCTTCCCGGGGCGTCTGGGCGCCGGCCGTGGCCTGCGCCAGGCCCACCACCGCGCACAGCCGTGGGTCGAGTTCGCCGCTGCCGTCAGCCATACGGCACCTCGCGTTCCGTCACTGTGGGCGCACTGTGCACTCCAGCCTAGGAAGCTTTGCCGGTATCCGCTCCCTCCGCGGCGGCAGCGGGGTCAGACGCCGGGCCAGTCCGGGGTGCGCTTCTCCGCGAAGGCCGCGACGCCCTCCGCGCGGTCCCCGGAGAACGCGACCGTACGCCAGGCGGCCTCCTCGATCTCCAGTCCGGCGCGCAGATCCGTGCCGTGCCCGAGCCGCATCGCGCGCTTGGCGGCGCGCAGCCCGACGGGGGAGTTCGCGGCGATACGGCCCGCCAGCGCCAGCGCCTCCTCGCGGTCCCGGCCCTCGTCGACGAGGGTGTCGACGAGGCCGAGCCCGGCCGCCTCCCCGGCGGGCACCCGGCGGGCGGTGAACACCAGCTCGGCGGCCCGGGCGGCACCCACCCGGCGCGGCAGCAGCTGCGTGCCGCCGCCGCCCGGGATGACGCCGACGGACACCTCGGGGAGCCCGACGACGGCGGTGCGGTCGGCGACGATCAGGTCGCAGGACAGCGCGATCTCGAAGCCGCCGCCGAGGGCGAAGCCGTGCACGGCGGCGACGGTGGGCATGGGCAGCTCCAGCACGCCGGTGTAGGCGGCCCGGGTGTGCGGGCGCTGCCTGCGCAGGTCGTCGTCGGTGAAGGAGTTGCGCTCCTTGAGGTCGGCGCCGACGCAGAAGGCCCGTTCATGGGTGGAGGTGACGACCACGGCCCGGGCGGTGGGATCGGCGGCGAGGGCGGCGCAGGCCTCGGCGAGGCTGCCGGCCATCGCGGTGGAGACGGCGTTCATGGCCCGGGGGCGGTCGAGGACCAGCTCCGCGACGTGGCCGCCGTGCCGCCGGACGGCCACCCAGCCGTCGTCGCCGTACCGGACCTCTTCCGCTGCGCTCATCTTCGCCTCCGTCGGGACGGGTGTTAACGGTCGTTCAAGCGGTTGCGAT
>NZ_WHPN01000362.1 GCF_009735685.1 Streptomyces lycii
CGCACGGCGCACCGCCCCGCCGCCGGACAGGGTACCGGCGGCGGGGCGGCCGAGCGGAGGCGCCGGACGTGGTCAGTGACCGGCGCGCTCGCTCTCCGGCGGGCCCAGGTAGCTGGGCTTGAGTCCGCCGGTGTCCACCACCAGTTTCTGGACGACGACGGTCGGATCGACCATCCAGAACTTGAGCGTGTGCACGCCCGCCTCGGCGATGGTGTGCTCGGTGACCGTGACGGTGGCGTTGTCGGAGGTGTTCCGCGCCCACTGCTTGTTCATGTACATGTCGTCGGAGCCGGTCACCGCCGTGACGTTCACGGTCTGCGGTGCCTCGTCGTCGAAGGACACGGCGTACTTCAGGCCGTCCGTCGGCAGGACGTTGTTCCGCGGCGACAGATACGCGTGGACGGTCACCGGTCCGGACGTCGTCAGCGTCATCTCGTACTCCAGACGCGGCCCCTTGCCGCCCGGTTCACGGCTGGCGGCCGTGACGGGGAACGGCGTCATGCCGGAGCCGGTGCGGCCGATGTCCGGGATGAGCTGCCACTCGACGTCCGAGGCCCCGACGGTCTTCGTGGCGTGCTCCGCCTCGATCGAGACATAGCCGCCGGCCTCGATGAATCCGCGGCTCCCGCGGCGGGACAGCCGCTGGTTCTCGACGACGGCCGTGACCTCGACCGTGGCGCCGTCCGGGCCGGTGACGGTGATCGGCACCTCGGTGGTGCCCCTGGGGGCGCGCCGCCAGTCGACCCGCACCGTGGCGCGGACCTCCTTGTCCACCCGGCCGCGGGCCCGCTTCACCGAGATCCAGTCCACGGACGGCTCGATCCGGTAGTCGAAGGCCTCCGTGCCCCGGTTGAAGACGTCGATGTACTGCTCGGGCGCGGTCTGGTACGGGCTGAACGGCGGCAGCACCGCCTTGCCCGCGGCAGCCGGCCACCAGTCGTCCGAACCGTCGACGCCGACGCCCATCTCGGCCTTCGCCGGCAGTTCGATGCGCTGCACGGCGGGGAAGACCTCGTCGGGCAGGGCGACGTGATTCGGGGTCTGCGGCTGCTGCCAGGGGGCGTCGGGGCCGTAGCGCTCGACGTCGCCGTAGCCGATCTTCGGCTGGGTCTGGAATCCCTTCCACTTACCGCCGGCCAGCTCGTTGTTGTAGTAGTCCGACATCGCTTGGTCGTCGGCGAACCGGGCGTCGGTGGCGTCGGCCAGGTCGTTGGTGGCGGCCCGGCCCTGAGCGGCGTAGTGGATGTTGGTGAACTCCGCCTTGCGCAGGGCGTAGAGGTTGGCGGTGGCCTTCACCTGGTACAGGACCAGCTGGTAGTACGCGTCCTGCCAGTCGGCGGGGAGCTTCTTGCCGATCCGCTCGGCCTCCTCGGCCAGGTCCCGCCACTCGGTGGTGACGCGCTCCAGCTCCCGGTAGTGGTTGAGGTAGAAGGGGCTGGCCTCGTCGTCGTAGACGACGGCCTCCGGGTCGGTCGCCAGGTCCTTCGACGGGTCGAGGGTGATGCGGCGGTTCAGCAGCTCCGGCTTGCGGCGCGCCTGGAGGACCCCGTAGCGGTGCAGGACCTCGGCGATGGCGTGGGCGTGCTCGGGGCCGAAGTTCTCCTCGGCGTAGCGCTCCTCCCACTCCGGCAGCCGGTCCAGCGTCCAGCGCTTGGGGTCCCAGGCGTAGTCGAGGAAGAACTGCAGCGGCATCTCCTCGGCCTTCATGTCGCCGACGTTGACGACCCACAGCCGGTCCACGCCGTACGCGTAGGACAGGTGCAGCTGCTCCCAGGTGGAGGCGAGGTTGGCGGTGTCGACCCACTTGTAGTTGCGGCCGACGCCGACGTAGTCGAAGTGGTAGTAGATGCCGTAGCCGCCGCTCCGCGGCTCCAGGCTCTGGTCGGGCAGCTTGCGCATGTTGCCCCAGTTGTCGTCACAGAAGACGACGGTGACGTCCTCGGGCGGGCGCAGGCCCTTGTCCCAGTAGCGCTGGACCTCCTTGTAGAGGGTCTGCACCTGCGGGATGCCGGTGATGTCGTCCTTGCCGGTGACCTCGGCGAGGATCTCGCGCTGGCTGGCGATGATCGACTCCATCAGGTCGATGCCGTCGCCGTCGGGGAGGCTGACGTCGCCGTTGCCGCGCATGCCGAGGGTGACGACGCCCTCGAAGTCCTCGTCGACCATGCGGCGGATGCCGGCGGCCCAGTACTTCTTGATGGCGTCGGCGTTGCGGCGGAAGCTCCACTCACCGGTGCCGCCGTACGGGTCCTCGCCCGGCTCGGTGATGTTGCCGTCCTCGTCGCGGACGGCCGCCTTGGCGTGCCGGTTCCACTCCTCGATGCCGCGCATCATCGGGGCCTCGTGGGAGGTGCCCATGACCACGCCGTACGCCTTGGCGGTGGCGTGGTTCTCCGGGTCGTCCTCGGCGAAGGCGCGGCCCCAGACGGCGGGCCAGAGGTAGTTGGCCTTGAGCCGCAGCATGACTTCGAAGACCTTCGCGAAGAACTTCTTGTTGAAGCCGTTCGGGAAGCCGGCGGCGAGGCCGGGGCCGAAGTACTCGGGGGCCCAGGTGCCCAGCGCCGGGTTCTCGTCGTTGATGAAGAAGCCGCGGTACTTCACCGCCGGGGTGCCCTGGCTGTGCCGGCCGGGCAGCACGTGGAGGCTCTTCCGCCGGCGCGGGGGCACGTCGTCCCACCAGTGCCAGGGGGACACACCGATCTGCCGCGAGGTCTCGTACGCGCCGTAGATGGTGCCGCGCTGGTCGCTGCCCGCGATGACGAAGGCCCGGCGGACCCCCGGCAGCGGGTCGGTCACCACCTGCTGGAGGGAGGTCTCCCACTTGCCCTCGATGCCGGACACGTCGAGCTTCCCGGCGGCCACGAGGGCGTCGACGAGGGGGCTGCGGCCGAGGGTCCCGACCAGCACGATGTCCCGGGCGCCGCGCGGGGCGCGGTCGGAGCCGGGCTTCAGGACGGTGACGTCCGGCTTCTCGCCGGTGACCCGCTCGATGTCCGTCCGGAGGTCGCCGACGACCCTGACCACACCGGGGTGGTCGTCCTCGCTGACGACGAGCGGCGCAGCCCTGCCGTCCGCGACGAGCGGGAAACTGCCCCGCCCGCCGCTGAAGGAGATGAACCGGTGGGGATCACGCCCGGCCGCGGCGGCCGGCCCCAAGGGGGAGGACGGGGCGGCCGCCGCAGCCGCCGGGGCGGTGAGGGTGGCCGAGGTCGCCGCCGCCGCTGTCGCGACGGCCGCGGCCAGCAGGGAACGGCGACTCAGGGGGGCAGATGCCGGGGCGCTGCCGAAAGACCTTCTCATGTACTCGATCTCCGCAACCGATGGCGAGATGGCGACTGATGCCGCGAAAGTTATCGGAGATGTTCCGGAACAACAATGGTCGTGACACGACTCTTTGGTAGGAGCAACAGCCCGGACACGGCGGGGTAATTCTCCCCATTCCCGCACCTATCCCGGCGCTTCGGTCGCGGGCTTTCCGATGGGCGCACCGAAACTTTTCGGAACGCCCAGCGCACCCGGCAGGCCCGACCTCCGCTGGATGCCCAACTTGCGGTAAGCGCTCGTCAGATGGGTCTCCACGGTGCGCCGCGCCAGGTGCAGCAGCTCCGCGATCTCCGCGTTGGTCCTCCCCTCGGCCGCCAGCGCGGCTATGCGCAGCTCACTCTCGGTCAGCGCGTCGGCGCCGCTGCGCCGGGCGCCCACGGCGCGGGCCCCGCTCTCGCTGAGCGCCCGCTCCGCCAGCTCCAGCATCCGCGGCTCGTGCAGTTCCTGTGCGCGGGCGACCGCCTCGCGCAGCACCGTACGGGCCTTGCCGCGGTCGCCCGCCGCCTGGAGCCGCCCGCCGAGCGAGATGAGCGCGGCGAGCAGTTCCGGTCCCACGCAGGCGCCGGCCGGCGCGGTCCGCAGCAGTTCGACGGCCTGCCGGCTCAGCTTGAGACCGCGGCGGCCCCCGGTCACGGTGCCCAGCACCCGGAGCGCGCGGCCGATGGTCCGCGGAGTGCCCCAGACGACGGCCAGCCGGTGCTCCTCCTCGGCGAGCGCCACCGCCGCGGCGGTGCTGCCCATCCGCCGCAGGCACTCGGCGGCGGCCGACCGCCACGGGGTGACCACGGGGCTCAGCACGTCCCGGGCGGACTGGCGCCGTCCGCACTCCATGAAGTCGGCGAGGGCACCGGAGTGGTCGTCGAGGGTGGCGCGCAGCACGCCACGGGCGTAGAGGAAGCGGTTCCACTCCCAGGAGTCGCGGGAGCCGGAGGCCGTGATGCTCAGCGAGAGCCGCTCGGCCCGCGCGATCCGGTTGGTGGCGATCAGCGCCAGCATCGCCTGGGCGCGCACATTGGTCGAGCCGTGCGGGCCGTGCTCCGAGATGTCCCAGGCGTCGCGGTCCGCGAGCAGCTCCTCGTAACGGCCGCGCGCGACAGCCGCGTCGGCACGGGTGTTGGCCATGGACTGCAGACTGGGGTGCAGCAGCGAGGGCGAGTGGCCGGCGAGGCCGCGGCCGAGGATCTGGTCGGCCTCCTCGTTCCGGTCGGCCCACTGGAGCACCGCCGCGACGGTGGCCAGGACGTACGGGGACAGCGCCGGGTCGACGGGGACGTTCGCCACCGAGCACAGCCGGGCCACCGCCTCGTCGGCCGACACCAGCCCGGCGGTGGCCTCGTAGCGCACCAGCATGGCGCGCTCGGCCTGGTCCAGCCGGGCCGGGGAGTGCGCCGCGACATGGCGCAGCCCGGCGACCACCTGGAGCCAGCTCGCGCCGTCGTACGCGGCGAGCAGCGCCCCCGCCGCCTGGGTGACCCTGGCCGTGCCGGGCTGGTCCGCGTGCTCCTCGCCGAGCGCCCGCAGCGTCTCCAGCGCGGCCGGCACGTCACCGGCCCCGGCGAGCGCCGTGCCGAGCGCGACCGTGGTGCGCAGCCGCCCCGACCCGTGGTGCCGCAGCGGCAGGGCCTCCGTCAGATGCCGTACACCGACGGGGCGCCCGGCGTTGAACTCCAGGCAGCCGAGTTCGGTGAGCACCTCGCCGCGCCGCTCACGGGTCAGCGGCTCGTCGAGAGCCCGGCGGAGGAAGTTGCCCGCCTCGTGCGGCCGGTGCTCGCGCACGGCGTTCGACGCGGCCTCCAGCAGCGCGTTCGCCGCCCAGTCGGCACCGACGGCGGGGGCGGACAGCAGATGCCGGACGACGGCCTCGGCGGAGTCGCCGCGCCGGTACAGGATCTCGGCGACATCGCGGCGTACGGCCTGCCGGCGTTCCCGGGGCCAGCCCGCCAGCACCGCGTCCCGCAGCAGGGGGTGCGGATACCGGGGCGGGGCGCCGGGCTCGTCCCGCACGAGCAGGCCCTGCCGTACGGCCCAGCCGGCCCAGCCGGCCGTGCGGTCCGGGTCCGCCCCGGTGACCGGGGTGAGCAGTTCGGGCGTACCGGCGTTCTCCAGTTCGGCGAGCGTCCGGGCGGCGGTGCCGGTCGCGGGACCGGCGCACTCCAGCCACCAGGCCACGGCGGCGGTGAAGTTGCCGGGGTAGAGGTCGGCGCAGCGCTCGGGGAAGACGGGGGCGTCGCAGGGCGCCCCGGGCAGCGGGCCGCGGGAGGTGTCACCGGCCGGGGCGTCGTGCCCGCCGGGGGCGCCGTGCCCGCCGGGCGCGTCGTGCCCGCCGGGGGCGCCGTGCCCGCCGGGCGCGTCGGCTGCGGGGCGGGAGGGTCCGGCGGGTCCCGCCGGACCGGTGACTTCGGCCAGGTCGGCCAGCAGGGCGTGCAGCAGGAGCGGGTTGCCGCCGGTGGCGCGGAAGCACTCGTCCGCCCAGCCGCGCGGGGTGGCGTCGCCGAACCGGGCGCGGACGGTGTCCGCCACCTCCGCCGGGCGGAGCGGGCCGGTGGCGCAGACCGTGACGAGGGCGGGCGGCAGGGCGCGGGCCATGCCGGACGGCGAGGGGTCGATGTCGTAGCTCACGCGCTCGGTCATGACGAGCAGCACGGGTAACTGGTCCAGCATCCGGGCGGCCTGGGTGAGCCAGCGGCGGGAGGACGCGTCGGCCAGGTGGGCGTCGTCGACCGCGAGCAGCACCGGGCCGCGGGCGGCGTACGAACGCAGCAGCCGCCAGAGCCGGGCGGGCAGACCGGTGCCGTGCAGCGAGTCGCGCCCCTGGCGGGTGGCCCGGATCCGGTGCGCCCGCCGGCGGCCCGGCGCGGGCCGGGCACGGGCCACCGAGCGGGCGGCCGCGGGCAGTTCGGCGTCGAGGAGCTGCGCGACGGCGGCGTACGCCGTGCCCGACTCCTCCCGCGAACAGCGGGCCCGCAGCACCCGCATGCCGTGCCAGGACTCGCGGCGGACCACGGTCTCCAGCAGGGTGCTGCGCCCGGTGCCGGTGCCGCCGCGGATCAGCACCAGCCGGCCGGAGCCGGCCCGCGCCCGCGCCGCCTCGGCCGAGATCCGCTCCAACCGGGCCCGCTCGTCGGGCTGTTCCTCGGCCGTCGAAGAAGCATCGGCACGGTCGTCGGGCGGGGAGCCCGTCGTCCTGCTCCCGTTCATGGGGACCTCCCAGGGGGTGCGGATCGTGCAGCCGACAGTGCGCGTACGACTCCTTGCGGAGCGTTCGTGGCGGCCGTCCGGTCAGGGGACCGATGTCGTGGTGAACCACGATTGCAGGCGGCCACCGGTTCACGGAAATGTGTAGGACGGGATCGGGCGCACATCACAGCCCGATCCGCGCATTTGCCGCATTCCATCGGCACGTCGGCCAGGAAAGCGCTGGACACGGCCGTACGGGAGTGCGATGCGCGGTCGACGGACGGTGCCGACGGGGTCACCGCGACCACTCGATCGCGGAGCAAGGATGCGGAGCCGGGCAAGCGGCTCCGGGAGTGGGGGAACAGCGTGCAGACAACCTTCGAAGCCAAACCGGCCGGCGAACGCATACGCGTCGTCATCCACGCGCCGGACCCGATCTCACGGGCGGGAGCCATCAGCCAGCTCCGGCAGCGGCCGGAGGTCGAACTCATGGCCGAGTCGCCCGGCAGCGGCCCCGGCACGGTCGCCCTCGTGCTCGCCGAGAAGCTCGACGAGGCCACGATGCTGAGACTGCGCCGGTTGGTACGGACCGACGGGCTGCATGCCGTGCTGGTCACCGGCGTGATCCGGGAGGCGGAACTGCTCCAGGTGATCGAGTGCGGAGTGGCCGCGATCCTCTGGCGCCACGAGGCCACCGCGCACCGGCTGCTGCAGGCCGTGCTGGCCGCGTCGCGCGGTGACGGCGACCTGCCGTCCGATCTGCTGGGCCGGCTCATCAACCAGGTCGGCCGGCTCCAGCGGAGCGCCGTACAGCAGCCCGGCGGCAGCCCGGCCGGGCTGACCCCGCGGGAGACGGACATCCTGCGGCTGGTCGCGGAGGGCATGGACACCCGGGAGATCGCGACCAAGCTGTCGTACTCCGAGCGCACCGTGAAGAACGTGTTGCACGGCCTGACCACACGGCTCCAGCTGCGCAACCGGGCCCACGCCGTGGCGTACGCCCTGCGCGAGGGCTACATCTGACGCCGTGTCCGTACGGGCGCTTCTCCCCGCCCGTACGGACACGGACCCAGGACCGGCGGGCCTCCCGCCCCTTCCTCCGCCCCGTCCCGGCAGGCCTCGCCCGCCGGGACGGGGCGGAGGCACGATGGCGCTCGCGCACCGTACGAGCGCGAGCAGGACGAGCACAGAAACCAGAAAGGCCGGGCACGGTGATCCACGAGGTCGACGAGACCCTCAGAGGCATGCTCCGCGGCGGAGTCCTCTCCGGCACTGACATCGAGGTCTCCTTCGAAGCCCCGACCCGCGACTGGGCGGCGCGCCGCAACGTCCCGACGATCGACGCCTATCTGTACGACATCCGCGAGGACACCGCCCGTCGGCACCGCGGCGCCGTGTCCGTGCACGACGAGCAGGGTGCCGTCTACAAGCGCCGCCAGCCGCCGCGCTGGTTCCGGCTGTCCTACCTCGTCACGGCGTGGACGAAACGCCCCGAGGACGAGCACCGGCTGCTGTCCGCCGTGCTGTCGACGATGCTGCCGCGCGAACACATCTCCCCGTCCGAGCTGACCGGTTCGCTGGCCGACCTGAACCTGACCGTGCCGATGACGACCGCCGCGCCACCGCTGGAGTCCCGGTCGCTGGCGGACATCTGGTCGGCGCTGGGCGGCGAACTCAAGCCGTCTTTGGACGTGGTCGTCGTGGCACCGTTCCCGGCGGTGCGGGAGTACGACGTCGGTCCGCTGGTCCAGGAGGGCCTCATCCGGGTCAACGGGCACGGCGACGCGCCGCAGGACGACGGCGAGCTGCGCCACCAGGAGCGGCACCTGCGGCGGACCACCGACTCGCTGGTCCCGTACGGCCTCCGCAACCGGAACGTCCGGGCCGGTGCGCGTGCCGCCGCGGGAGCGGCCGGCCCCGCCGGAGGAGCCGGCAGGGACGGCCGGGCGGGCGCGGGCCCGGCGGACGGTGAGGACCGGAAGGGCACCGGGGGCGGCCGGACGGGCAACGGCGGCAGCGACGACGACAGGGGCGGCAGGGGCGGCAACGACGACGGCAAGGGCGGCAGGGGCGGAGCGCGGAAGCGATGACCTCCACCCCCGACTCCCCGTCCCTGCCCGCCGCCCCCTCCTCCCCCGCCGGGGTCGCCGCCGTGCTCGACGGCCTCCTCCAGCTCCGTGACCGCGCCGCGTGGATCGTGGAGCGGCGCAGCGCCGACGACCCGACCGCCGACGACCCGCTGCGCGGGATGTATCTGTCGCCCGAGGCCATCCGGCACCGGCTGCGCGCCGCGGAGGCGGCCGCCCCGGACGACGTTCCGGAGGCGGCGGAGGTGCGCCCGGCCGACGGCGGCCGGGCGGCGCCGGACGACCGGCTGCTGGCGCTCGCCGTGCGGTTCGGGCTGGCCGAACTGGACGTCGACATCCTGCTGGCCGCGCTGGCTCCCGACGTCGACCGCACCTTCGAGCCGCTGTACGGCTATCTCAACGACGACGTGAGCCGGCGCCGGGCGACGACCGGGCTGGCGCTCGACCTCTGCGGGGTGCCCGCGCACTCCCCCGTGGCCCGCGCCCGGCTGCACCCCGGCGCGCCGCTCCGTTCGCTGGGCCTGCTGCTCGTCGAGGAGGAGGACCGGCCGTTCCTGAGCCGCTCGCTGCGGGTGACCGACCGGGTCGCCGCCCATCTGCTGGGCGACGACGGGCTCGACGCGGCGCTCACCGGGCACGTCCGGCTGGTGGCACCGGACGCCGCCGACCGGGAGCGGCCCGGCGCTCAGGGACGGGGCGGCCCGGCCGGCCCGCCCGAGTCGCTCGCGGACCAGCTCGCCAAGCAGCTCGCGGACGGCCGCCCGCTGCTCGCCTATCTGCGCGAACACCGCACGGGCGACGGCCTCTCCTGCGCCCTGGCCGCCCTCCGCGCCGCGGACCGCCAGGCGCTGCTCTTCACCCCGCCCCCCGCGGCGTCCGGCGACGGGCACCACGACGGGCACGGGCACCACGAGCCGGCGGGGACACCGCCGCTCGCGGCCGAACTGCTGCGCGAGGCACGGCTGCGCGACTGCGCGGTCGTCGTCTCCGCGCTGCCCGGGCACCCCGGCCCGCTGATCCGGGCCCTGACCGCCGGGGACGTGCCGGTGCTGTTCGTCGGGGAGCCGCCGTTCGACCCCGGCTGGAGCGGCGACAGCGGCGAGGTCCTGGTGTTCGAGGCGCCCCGCCGGCAGGCCGGCGCGGTCGCGGCCTGGGCCGGGGCGCTGGGGCTCGACGGGGAGGAGGCCGACGGATTCGACCTGGCCCAGGTGGTGGCCCCGTACCGGCTGGGCGAGGAGCAGATCCGCCGCGCGGCCCGCGCGGCGGCGGGGCTGGCCGAGTTCGAAGGCGGCCCCGTCACCGCCCGGCATCTGCGGCTCGGCGCCCGCCAGCAGACCACGTCCGGGCTGGAACGGCACGCGCGCCGCATCCGGCCCGCGGTCGGCTGGGACGACCTGGTGCTGCCCCCGGAGCCGCTGGGCCAGCTGCACGAGCTGGTGCTGCGCTCCCGGCACCGGGAGCGGGTGCTCGGCGAGTGGCGGCTGAGCGCGGGCGGCGGCCGCGGCCGGGGCGTGGTCGGGCTCTTCGCCGGCGATTCCGGCACCGGCAAGACGCTGTCGGCCGAGGTGGTCGCGGCCGAGCTGGGCCTCGATCTGTACGTGGTGCAGCTCTCCGCCGTCGTGGACAAGTACGTCGGCGAGACGGAGAAGAACCTGGAGCGGATCTTCACGGAGGCCGACCGGGTGGACGCGGTGCTGCTCTTCGACGAGGCGGACGCCGTGTTCGGCAAGCGCTCCGAGGTCAAGGACTCGCACGACCGCTACGCCAACATGGAGAGCGCGTATCTGCTCCAGCGGCTGGAGTCCTTCGACGGCATCGCGCTGCTCACCACCAATCTGCGCGCGAACATCGACGAGGCGTTCACCCGCCGGCTGGACCTGGTGGTCGACTTCCCGTTCCCGGACGCCGAGCAGCGGCTGGCCCTGTGGCGCACCAGCCTCGCGGGAGTGCCCTGTGCGGAAGGCCTCGACCCGGGCCCGTGCGCCCGGGAGTTCGAACTGTCCGGCGGGTCGATCCGCAGCGCCGTGGTCAGCGCGGCCTACGCGGCGGCGGGGCGCGGCGACGAGGTGACGGCGGCGGACCTGCTGGCGGGGGCCCGCCGGGAGTACCGCAAGGCGGGCCGGCTGGTGCTGGAGGCGGGCCACGCGTGGTGAACCGCCCCGTCCCGGCCGGGGAGCAGGTCCCCGGCCGGGAAGGAGCGGCGGCCGCGTCGGCGGCGGCTCCGGGGCAGCGGCCCGTGGCAGCGGCCCGTGGCGGCGGCTCCGGTGCAGCGACGGAAACGGCGCCGCACCGGAGCCGCGGCGTGTCACCAGATGCGGAAGGACTTCGCCCGGTCGTTCATCTGGTCGCCCACATACGGAACCTCGTACGCGGTGTACGACTGGTCGGGATAGCCGCTCTCCTGCCAGCAGTTGGGCAGCGAGTAGAGGTGCACCTTCGACGTGTTGTACTTGATCGACGAAATGCGGTTGTGCCAATTCGACGCGAGGTTGATGCACGTACCGCCGGAGCCCGATACGGGTATCGTGTAGCCCCCGAAATTGGCGTTCTCGTAGAAATTGGAGCTGCCCTGACCACCGGCCTGGGCCGGGGTGGGACCGCCCAGTACGGCGAAAGCCAGCACAGCGGTTCCCACTAATGCCTTGGCATGCTTCTTCATGCGTGTCTCCTCAAAGATCCGGCAGTCCCGAGACCGGCGGACAACGGAACGGAAAGCTGTGGCCGAAAGCCCTCCGCGACCGGTTGTCCCCGCCGGCCCTTCCCCTGACATTCCCCCGCCGGCACCACGACTGCCCCGAGTGGTTGCCGGATCCAACCGCTGGTCCGTGACGGTGGGGACGCCTCGCACCAGCGGTCGTGGCCGCCCGGCCGGGGACGGGCCGTTCCGATCGCGGCGGCACTGATCAGACCCTCACACGCCGGCTCATGGTTGTCACCGAAAATGAGCATGCACAATCCCTGCCGACCGATAATGTGTCCCTCATGACCGCAGGCAGAAAGCGTGCGTCAACGCCGCGAAGACCCGCACTGCGAAGACCGTCACCGCACCGTCCGGCACCGCGCGGACCCGCGCCGCACAGGCCCGGGCCGGGGCAGAGGCCGTGACATCCGCGGAACCGAGCATTCACCAGCTCCGCCTGTTCGTGGCATTGAGCGAGGAACTCCACTTCGGGCGTGCCGCCGCCCGGCTGTTCATCACCCAGTCCGCGCTGAGCCAGCAGATCCGCGAGCTGGAGAAGCGATTACGGCTGCGGCTGTTCGAGCGGAACAGCCGGGCCGTCGGCCTCACCGCCGCGGGGCAGGCACTGCTGCACGAGGCCCGGACGGTGGTCGGGGCCGTGGACCAGCTGCTCCGCGCCGCCGAGGCGCGACGGCGCCGGCTCTCGGGCAGCATCAGGGTGGGCACCATCGGCGCCGAGGCGGCCATGCCCCACACCCGCGCGGTGCTCCGGACGCTGCGCGACCGCCATGCGGAGCTGACGGTGCACATGCTCAGCCTCAACTTCGTCGATCACATCGCCGCCCTCTTCCGGGAGGAGGTGGACGTGCTCTTCCTCCGCCCGCCCGTCCCCGAAGGCATAGAACTGCACCAGCTCGCCACCGAACCGCGCGTGGCGTGCCTGCCGGCAAACGATCCGCTGGCCGCGATGCCACGGATCGATCTGGCCTGGCTCGCCGGCTATCCCGTGGTGGCCATGCCCGCGCAGGTACCGCGCGTCTGGTGGGACTTCTGGGCGGTGGACCCGCGGCCCGACGGCAGCCCGGTGCGGTACGGGCCGGTCGTCACCGACATGGAGTCCCTGCTGCACACCGTGGCGCAGGGAGAGGCCATGTGCTTCCTGCCCGCGGCCGCCCGCGACTACTTTCCCCGGCCCGGCATCCGGTACGTGTCCGTCACCGGCCTGCCGCCGTCCACGTCGGCGGTCGCCTGGCTCGCCAAGAACCGTGACGATCCGGTCGTCACCGCCGTCCGGCAGGCCGCCCGGAACTTCACGGACGGCCGGCCGGCCGGAGGGTGAGGAGGGAGCCGAGGGCTGTCCCGCGGTCACCGCCGGACCGGTGCGCGGACCGGTCCGCGGCGCGGGACGCGATCCGCCGCGCGGCGGCGGGCCGCCCTCGTACGCGGGCGCACCCGGGCGGTCCGGCGGCGCGGTGAGGCGCCGTGGCCGTCGTCGTGCGGCCCGGCGGGGACCACGGGAGGCCGTCAGGCCCCGTCGGGCAGGACGCCGCTGAAGTCGAAGGTCTGGTTGCCCTGGCCGTTGCCGCAGACGAAGAGCACCACGGGTGTCCCGTCGGCGGTGCCGCCGTTCAGGACGTCCAGGCACTTGCCGGAGTCGACGGCCACGATCTCACCCTGGCCGTTGAAGTCGAAGTCCTGGGCGACGTGGTCACTGCAGTTGGCGACCTGGATCTTGGTCAGGTTGTCGTGCGAGCCCCAGGCCACGTCCATGCACCGTTTCTGGGAGACCACGCTTCCGTCCCGGTTGACGGTCCACTTCTGACCCGCGTCCTTGCTCTTGCAGGCCTCGATGACCAGCTGGGTCCCGTCCTCACCCGTCTGGCTGCTCAGGCACTTGTTCGACTTGCGGTTGACGAGTGTGCCGACGTTCGTGGGCCCCTTCCGCGCGGGGGCCTCCTGCTCGTCGGCCTCGGGCTTCTTGTCACCGCCGCCACCGCCGCCCGGGGGCTTCTCCTCCTCCTTCTCCTCCTTCGCGGGGCTGCTGGAGGGGGACGAGGAGGCGGAGGGCGATTTCGACTCCGTCTCGGTCGGGCTCGGCAGCGCGGAGGCGCTGGGGTTGGCGGCCTTCTCGGTGGCGAGGCTCTGCACGGTGGGGGCCCGGGTGAACCACAGGATGACGAACACGATGGCCAGCGCCAGCAGAATGCTGAACGTCGCCAGAATCCAGTGCGGCAGCACACTGCGCTGCACATACGTGCCGTCCACCGGCAACGGCTCCGTACCCGAACGCTGCACCGCCAACTGGAACGGACGCGTCTCCTTCCGCCCGAACCACGTCACCGCCTGCGGCCGCACCGTCGACCTCACAAACGCGGCCCGACCCGGCTCGATCTGCACATTCGACGGATGAATGTCGAACCCCAGCTGATCACTGGACTCCACACCCGTCACCGAAGCCGTCAGCTTCACATTCCCCAGATTGTCCACCGCCAGCACCGGACGACCCCGGAACCGCCCCTTCACCACCGGCGGCACCAACTCCGCCCGCATCTCCGTGAACGGCGTCACCGTCAGATTGCCCTCCACCACCACCGCGGCCTCGGGACGCTCCGTCGGAACAGTCTGCACACCAAACGGATTCGGCCCCGCCGTCGCATCCGGCGACCGCGGCGGCGCGAACTGCAACTCCACCGTCCCCGTCGACCCCGGATACAACTTCACACTCGCCGGCTCCACCCGCACCCACAACGCCGGATCCCCCACCGGCACAACGCGGTACTCATCCACCACATCACCGGTATTGCGCAACCGAAGCCGCACCGTCACCGCCGCCCCCGCATCCACCGTCGCGGAAACCGGCTCAAGAGAAGTCCA
>NZ_WHPN01000363.1 GCF_009735685.1 Streptomyces lycii
CAGCGCCTTCAGGAGAAGCGGCAGCCATGCGCGTCTACATCCCCACCACCCTCTCCGGACTCGCGGCCGCCCACCGGGCGGGTGAGCTGGGCCCCGCGCCGCTGGACGCCTATGCCGTCACCCCGGGCCTGCGCGAGTGGTACGTCTCGGACGACATCGAGGAGCTGGAGTACGCGGCGCTCGGCCGGGCCGCCCAGGCATCGCTGCGGCTGCTGGCCACGGACCCGCGGGCGGCCCGCCGCCGGGTGGTCGTCGCCGTCGACGTGCCGGACGGCACCGCCGTCGCCGACCCCGACCGCAGCCTGGACGCGTCCGCGGTGGGCGAGGTGCGGATCACCTCCGCGGTACCGCTGGCCAAGGCCGCGGCGGTGCATGTCGACGCGGACGACGCCGAGGCGGACGTCTCCGCCGCCGCCGCGGCGCTGGGCGCGGCGGACCAGGGTGACGACGACGCGCGCTTCACCGTGGACGGGGCCGAGGACCACGAGCTTCTCTGGTACGCCACCCAGGAGATCCCGAACCTGCTGGGCTGAACGTCCGGCGGAGGGCGCTGTCGGTGCCCCCGGGTACCGTCTCGGGGCATGGGGAACGGCATGGGGCACGGAATCGGAAGCGACAAGGGGAAGCTCGCGGCGCACGTCGTCTGGGACTGGAACGGCACTCTTTTCCACGACTTCGACGCCGTGATCGGCGCGACGAACGCCGCGCTGGCCGAGATCGGCGCGGGCCCGGTCACCGCCGGGCGGTATCGCGAGCTGTACTGCGTCCCGGTGCCGCTCTTCTACCAGCGGCTGCTGGGCCGGCAGCCCACCGGGACCGAGTGGCGGAGCATGGAGGCGGCCTTCCGGGCGCACTACGGCCGGCAGGTGGCGAACGCCGCGCTGGCGCGGGGCGCCAAGGAGCTGCTGGCGCGGCGGCAGGCCGCCGGCTCGACCCAGTCGCTGTGTTCGCTCGCCCCTCACCGGGACCTGCTGCCGATCCTGCGGACGCACGGCATCGAGAGGCGCTTCGTCCGGGTCGACGGCCGGCTCGGCGAGACGCACACCGGCAAGGCCGAGCAGATGGTGCGCCATCTCGCCTCCCTGCGGGGCATACGGCCGGAGCGGGTCGTGGTGATCGGGGACGCCCTCGACGACGCCGTGGCCGCCCGGCACAGCGGGGCGCGGGCCGTGCTCTACACCGGGGGATCCAACAGTCGCGCCAGCCTGGAGCCCGCCGGGGTGCCGGTCGTCGACAGCCTCGAGGAGGCGGTGGAGACGGCCGAGTCCCTCGTCGCCCGGCCCCGGCCGCTGTAGTCCCCGGCCCCGGCCGCTGTGGCCACCGGCACGGGCGGCGGGCCGCACGGGGCACCGCGCGGAGCGGCCTGCACGGGCGCGGCGGGCCCCGTGCGCGGGGCCGCCCCTACACCGGCGACGGGTCCGCGCGCGGCTGGCCGGAACGTCCAACTTCCGGCCCCGGTTTTGTACACAGCCCATGACGCGGTCCGGACGGGGAGCGATAGCCTGGTGCGGTGATCAGCGCGATATCCGTGAGGGGCGGCGTTGCCTCTCTCACCGGGCGCTCCGGCCTCTCCGGACGTCCCGGCCGTCGCCACCGGGCCGCCCCGTGGCGCGGTGCGGCGGTACCGCGGCGCCCGGCGCACCACCGTGCCCGGAAGATGGCCGATTACGGCGCGCAGATCCCCGATCCCGGCATAACGTCGACAACGACCGGAAATCCCGCGTCACGACATGCCGCCACCTTCACCTACGTCACGCAACGGCGCGCGACAGGAGCCAGAGGACATGCAGACCAAGCTGGACGAAGCCAAGGCGGAGCTGCTCGCACGGGCAGCCCGGGCAGCTGAGATCAGCCCGGCGGGCGCGCAGCAGCCCACCGGGCTCCACCGCGAGGGAGCGCCGGACCCGGAGGCTCTCACCGCGTACCTCCAGCGCTACTACCTGCACACCACCGCCGAGGATCTGACCGACCGCGACCCGGTCGACGTTCTCGGCGCGGCGCTTTCGCACTACCGGCTCGCCGAGGCCCGCCCGCAGGGCACGGCGAACGTCCGGGTGCACACCCCGACGGTCGAGGAGAACGGCTGGACGTGCAGCCACTCCGTCGTCGAGGTGGTGACCGACGACATGCCCTTCCTGGTCGACTCGGTCACCAACGAACTCTCCCGCCAGGGCCGCGGCATCCACCTCGTCGTCCATCCGCAGGTGACCGTCCGCCGTGACCTCACCGGCAAGCTGATCGAGGTCATCGACCCCGGCCGCTCCGGCGGCCCGGCGGCGGGCCGCGACCGGGGCGCGCTGCCGCACGACGCGGTGGTCGAGTCCTGGATCCATGTCGAGACCGACCGCGAGACCGACCGGGCCGATCTGAAGCAGATCACGGGCGACCTGCTGCGGGTCCTGTCCGACGTCCGGGAGGCCGTCGAGGACTGGGAGAAGATGCGCGGCGCGGCCCTGCGCATCGCCGACGAGCTGCCCGGTGAGCCGATCGCCGACGACGTGCCCGGCCAGGAGGCCGAGGAGGCGCGCGAACTGCTCCGCTGGCTCGCCGCCGACCACTTCACCTTCCTCGGCTACCGCGAGTACGAGCTGACGAGCGAGCCCGGCGAGGCCGGCGGCGAGGAGGACGTGCTGACCGCCGTCCCCGGCACCGGCCTGGGCATCCTGCGCTCCGACCCGCGTCACCCGGACGCCCGGGGCCACCGGGTCTCGCCGTCCTTCAACCGGCTGCCGGCCGACGCCCGGGCCAAGGCGCGCGAGCACCGGATGCTGGTGCTGACCAAGGCCAACAGCCGCGCCACCGTGCACCGGCCCTCGTATCTCGATTACATCGGCGTCAAGAAGTTCGACGCGCACGGCAATGTCGTCGGTGAGCGCCGCTTCCTCGGGCTGTTCTCCTCCGCCGCGTACACCGAGTCGGTGCGCCGGGTGCCGGTGATCCGCCGCAAGGTCGAGGAGGTGCTGGCCGGCGCCGGGGTCACGGCGAACAGCCACAACGGCCGTGACCTGCTCCAGATCCTGGAGACGTACCCGCGCGACGAGCTGTTCCAGACCCCGGTCGACCAGCTCCGTTCGATCGCCACCAGCGTGCTCCACCTCCAGGAGCGCCGCAGGCTCCGGCTCTATCTGCGTCAGGAGGAGTACGGCCGCTACTACTCGGCGCTGGTCTACCTGCCGCGGGACCGCTTCAACACCACGGTCCGGCTGCGGCTGATCGACATCCTCAAGGAGGAACTGGGCGGCACCAGCGTCGACTTCACCGCCTGGAACACCGAATCGGTCCTCTCCCGGCTGCACTTCGTCATCCGGGTGACGCCGGGCACCGAGCTGACCCAGCTCACGAGCGCCGACTGCGACCGAATCGAGGCCCGGCTGGCCGAGGCCGCCCGGTCCTGGGAGGACGGCTTCCTGGAGGCGCTCAACGCCGAGGTCGGCGAGGAGCGCGCCGCCGAGCTGGCCCGCCGGTACGCGGGCGCGTTCCCCGAGGGCTACAAGGCGGACCACGCCCCGCGCAGCGCCGTCTCCGACCTCCAGCACGTGGAGCAGCTGACCGCCGAGGAGGGCCGGAACTTCGCGCTCAGCCTGTACGAGCCGGTGGGCGCGGCCCCCGGCGAGCGGCGCTTCAAGATCTACCGCACCGGTGAGCAGGTGTCGCTGTCCGCGGTGCTGCCGCTGCTCCAGCGCCTCGGTGTCGAGGTCGTCGACGAGCGCCCCTACGAGCTGCGCTGTTCGGACCGCAGCACCGCGTGGATCTACGACTTCGGTCTGCGGATGCCGACTCCTGCGGCCGGCGGCGACCGGCTCGCGGACGACGCCCGCGAGCGTTTCCAGGAGGCGTTCGCCGCGGCCTGGACCGGTGAAGCGGAGAACGACGGCTTCAGCGCCCTGGTGCTGAGCGCCGGGCTGACCTGGCGTCAGGCGATGGTGCTGCGGGCGTACGCGAAGTATCTGCGGCAGGCGGGTGCCAAGTTCAGCCAGGACTACATGGAGGACACCCTCCGGAACAACGTCCACACCACCCGGCTGCTGGTCAGCCTGTTCGAGGCGCGGATGTCCCCGGAGCGCCAGCGGGCCGGCCGGGAGCTGACGGACGGGCTGCTGGAGGAGCTGGACGGCGCGCTCGACCAGGTCGCGAGCCTGGACGAGGACCGCATCCTGCGGTCCTTCCTGACCGTCGTCAAGGCGACGCTGCGCACCAACTTCTTCCAGACCCGCCAGGACGGCCTGCCGCACGGCTATGTCTCCTTCAAGCTGGACCCGCAGGCCATCCCGGATCTGCCCGCGCCGCGCCCGGCGTACGAGATCTGGGTGTACTCCCCGCGGGTCGAGGGCGTCCATCTGCGCTTCGGCAAGGTCGCCCGCGGCGGGCTGCGCTGGTCCGACCGGCGCGAGGACTTCCGCACGGAGATTCTCGGCCTGGTCAAGGCGCAGATGGTGAAGAACACCGTGATCGTGCCGGTCGGCGCCAAGGGCGGCTTCGTCGGCAAGCGGCTGCCCGACCCGTCCGCCGACCGTGACGCCTGGCTGGCCGAGGGCATCGCCTGCTACAAGACCTTCATCTCCGGTCTGCTCGACATCACCGACAACCTCGTCGGCGGCGAGGTGGTGCACCCTCAGGACGTCGTCCGGCACGACGGGGACGACACCTATCTGGTGGTCGCCGCGGACAAGGGCACGGCGTCGTTCTCCGACATCGCCAACGAGGTCGCCGTCGCGTACGGCTTCTGGCTCGGAGACGCCTTCGCGTCGGGCGGCTCGGCGGGATACGACCACAAGGGCATGGGCATCACCGCCCGCGGCGCCTGGGAGTCCGTCAAGCGGCACTTCCGCGAGCTGGGGCACGACACCCAGACCGAGGACTTCACCGTCGTCGGCGTCGGCGACATGTCCGGCGACGTGTTCGGCAACGGCATGCTGCTGAGCGAGCACATCCGGCTCGTCGCGGCCTTCGACCACCGGCACATCTTCATCGACCCGGACCCGGACGCCGCCGTGTCGTACGCCGAGCGGCGCCGGCTGTTCGAGCTGCCGCGCAGCTCCTGGGCGGACTACGACACCTCGCTGCTGTCGGCCGGCGGCGGCGTGCATCCGCGCTCGGCGAAGTCCGTCCCCGTCAACGCGCAGATGCGGGCGGCGCTGGGCATCGGCGCCGGGGTCACGAAGATGACTCCGGCCGAGCTGATGAAGGCCATCCTCCGGGCCCCGGTGGACCTGCTGTGGAACGGCGGCATCGGCACCTACGTCAAGTCGTCCGCGGAGAGCCACGCGGACGTCGGCGACAAGGCCAACGACGCGATCCGGGTCGACGGCCGGGAGGTCCGGGCCCAGGTGCTGGGCGAGGGCGGCAACCTGGGCGCCACCCAGCTCGGCCGGATCGAGTTCGCCGTCTCCGGCGGGCCCGACGGGGCGGGCGGGAGGGTCAACACCGACGCGATCGACAACAGCGCGGGCGTGGACACCTCCGACCACGAGGTGAACATCAAGATCCTGCTCAACGCGGTCGTCGCCAACGGCGATCTGACCGTCAAGCAGCGCAACCAGCTGCTCGCCGAGATGACCGACGAGGTCGGCGCCCTGGTGCTGCGGAACAACTACGCCCAGAACGTCGCCATGGCCAACGCGGTCGCCCAGGCCCCCAGCCTGCTGCACGCCCACCAGCGGGCCATGCGGCGGATGGAGCGCAAGGGCGACCTCGACCGCGAGCTCGAATTCCTGCCCACCGACCGGCAGATCAAGGAGCGGCTGGCGGCCGGTCGCGGGCTCACCCAGCCGGAACTCGCCGTTCTGCTCGCCTACGAGAAGATCACGGCTGCGGACGAGCTGATCGGCTCCGGCCTGCCGGACGACCCGTATCTCCAGCGGCTGCTGTACGCCTACTTCCCGCTGGCGCTGCGGGAGCGCTTCCCCGAGCAGATCGACGCCCACGCGCTGCGTCGCGAGATCGTGACGACGGTGCTGGTCAACGACACGATCAACAGCGCCGGCACGACCTTCCTGCACCGCATGCGGGAGGAGACCGGGGCCTCGACGGAGGAGATCGTCCGGGCGCAGACCGCGGCTCGCGCGATCTTCGAACTGGGCACCGTCTGGGACGAGGTCGAGGCGCTGGACAACCGGGTCCCGGCGGCCGTCCAGACCCGGATCCGGCTGCACTCGCGGCGGCTGGTGGAGCGCGGGGCCCGCTGGCTGCTCAACAACCGCCCGCAGCCGCTGGAGCTCGCCGAGACGATCGAGTTCTTCGCGGAGCGGGTCCAGGCGGTGTGGGCGGAGCTGCCGAAGCTGCTGCGCGGCGCGGACCTGGACTGGTATCAGGCGATCCTGGACGAACTGGCCGAGGCGGGCGTGCCCGGCGAGCTGGCGCAGCGCGTCGCGGGCTTCTCCTCGGCCTTCCCGACGCTGGACATCGTGGCGGTGGCGGACCGTACCGGGAAGGCACCGCTGGACGTCGCCGAGGTGTACTACGACCTGGCGGACCGGCTGTCCATCAGCCGGCTCATGGACCGGATCATCGAACTGCCGCGCGCCGACCGGTGGCAGTCGATGGCCCGCGCCTCCATCCGTGAGGACCTCTACGCGGCGCACGCGGCGCTCACCGCCGACGTGCTGTCCGTCGGCAACGGCGCTTCGACCCCCGAGCAGCGCTTCGAGGCCTGGGAGCGGAAGAACGCCCCGATCCTGGCCCGCGCGCGGGCCACGCTGGACGAGATCCACGGCTCGGACGCCTTCGACCTGGCGAACCTGTCGGTCGCGATGCGGACCATGCGGACCCTGCTGCGGCAGCACGTCTGACCCGTTCGGCCCATCGGCGCGGGGCGGCTCCGGCACAGGCCGGGCCGCCCCGCGGCGTTTCCGCGCCGCGCGCCGCCGGGCGGGCGTCCCTACGATGGAGGGCGGACAGGCACCGTTTTGTCCCGGTGTGGCGGCCGCCCGCACCGTCCCCGCCCGGCCGGGGCGGGCGGCCGCCGGCCGGTACGGCCGTTGGGAGGCGCGGATGGCGACGACCGCAGCGCGGCGGGATCCGGCGCCCGACGTCTCCGTGGTGGTGATCGTCTACAACGACGCGGCCCGTCTGCCCGACGCCGTCCGCTCCGTTCTCGGCCAGACCCTCCGCGCCGTGGAGGCGGTGATCGTCGACGACCACAGCACGGACGGCTCCCACGACGTGGCGCGGGCCCTGGCGGCCGCCCACCCGGGCCGGGTCCGGGCCCTGCGGCTGCCGGAGAACAGCGGCGGCTGCGGCGCCCCGCGCAACGCCGGCGTCGAGGCCGCCCGGGCGCCATACGTGATGTTCCTCGACAGCGACGACGTCCTGGAGCGCAACGCCTGCCGCAACATGCTCGGCGCGGCCGAGGAGACCGGTGCGGACCTGGTCGCGGGGCTCTGCGTCCGGCTGCTGCTCGACCGCCGCACCGTCGCCCGCGACCCCTGGTATCCGTGGCTCTACTCGCGCACCAGGACGCTTCAGTCCGTCCGGGAGCTGCCGGACCTGTTCGCGTGGGACACCCTCTCCACGAACAAGTGCTACCGCCGCGACTTCCTGCTGGAGAACAACCTGCTGTTCCTGCGCGGCATGTACTACGAGGACCTGATGTTCTCCGCCGAGGCCTATCTCGCCGCCCGGCGCATCACCCTCATCCCGAACGAGGTCTACCGCTGGCACGTCCACGAGCGCGCCGCCGAGAAGTCCGTCTCCAACCGGCGGCACGAGATGGCCAACTTCGCGCACCGGATGGAGATCCACGGCCGGGTGGACGCGCTCCTCGGACGCCGCCGGATGCCGGACCTCCAGCGCGCCAAGGACGTCAAGTTCCTCAAGCACGACCTCGTGCTGCACCTGCGCGACCTGCCGTTCCGCGACGACGCGTACCGCCGCGAGTTCGCCTCCCTGGCGCGCGGCTATCTGGCCGGGATGGACCCCGGGGCGTACGACGAGGTGCCGCCCCTCCAGGCCGTCTGCGCCTATCTGCTGCTGCGCGGCGACTGGGAGCGGCTCGGCCCGGCCGTCGACAGCCTGCTCAACCGCCGCAAGATCTCCGCGCCGCTCACCGAGCGCGACGGCCGGGTGTACTGGTGCGAGGAGCATCTCGGCGATCCGCTGGGCCGCCGCCTGCTGGACGTCACCGACCTCGGCCTGCACACGAAGCCCCTGGACAGCATGTTCCTGCGCAACGAGCTGACGGCGTACGGCAGCCGGGCCGGGCGGGTGCGGCTCGCCGGGCGGATCGTCAACCCGCTCGGCACCATCCGCCCCGGCGCCCGGCTCTCCGCCGAGCTGGAGTTCGCCGCCCGCCGCCGCGGCCTCCGGTCCTTCCGCTTCCCGGTGCGCACGCTCCGCCACGAGGGCGACGCGATCGCCTGGGAGGCGGAGGCCGGACTGTCCCGCGCGCTGCGGCCGGTGGGTGTGGTCGACACCGTGTGGGACGTACGGCTGCGGCTGACCGCCGACGGCGTGCGCACCACCACCCGGCTGACCGCCGGCGGCGCCGCGCTGCCGGACGGCTCCGTTCCGGTGCGTCCCCGGCTCGGCCGGCTGCTCGCGGACCGGCTGGAGCCGACGGTGACGGCGCGCGGGCACCTGGCGTTCCTGCTGACCGCGGGCGGTGCGGGCGAGGAGCCCGGCGCTGCCCCGGGCGGCGCGGCGGGGGAACGGCTCCGCGAGCTGGTGGCGCGCGGCGTGCACGGCCCGCCCGGCCGGTTCGCGAAGTCCGGGGTCCGCCGGGCCCGGCGCGTCCGAGAGCGGCTGACCGGCGGTGACGCCAAGCTGCGCCTCTACCACGAGGTGTTCTGCCGGCTGCCGATCCGGCCGGGCACCGCGGTGTTCGAGAGCCATCTGGGCCGGAGCTACGGCGACAGCCCGCGCGCCGTCCACGAGGAGCTGCGCCGGCGGGGGCTGCCCGTCCGCGTGCACTGGTCGTACGCCGGTCCGCGGCCGGAGGGCTTCCCGGAGGACGCCGTGCTGGTCCGCCGCTGGTCGCCGGCGTATCTGCGGGCCCTGGCGCAGGCCGAGTTCTGGGTGGACAACCAGGGCTTCCCGCTGAAGCTCCGCAAGCGGCCCGGGACCACGTACATCCAGACCTGGCACGGCTCGGCGCTCAAGAAGATGGGCTTCGACGAGCCGGAGCACAAGCTGTGGCCGCGCGAGAAGCAGCAGGAGTACCAGGAGGCGCTGGACCGCTTCGACCGTTTTCTGATCCGCTCCGAGCACGACGTCCGAACCCTCGCCCGGGCGTACCGGCTGCCCGAGCGGGCGCTGCTGCGCGTCGGCTATCCGCGCAATGACGCGCTGGTCCGGGCCCGGGAGCGGGAGCGTGCCACCGGCCGCCGCACGCGCGGGCCGCTGGCCGCCGGGCTGGGGATCCCGGAGGACAGGACGGTGCTGCTGTACGCGCCGACGTTCCGCCGGACCGGCGGCCGGCGCTTCGACCTGCCGTTCGACGTGGAGCGCTTCGCGAAGGAGTTCGACGACCGCTTCGTCCTGCTGGTCCGCGCGCACTACCTGAACCATGTGGTGCTCCCGCCGTCCGTACGGGACAGCGTCCTGGACGTCTCCGCGCTGCCCGACACGACACCGGTGCTGGAACTCGCCGACGCGCTGATCACCGACTACTCGTCCGTGATGTTCGACTACGCCCTGCTGGACCGGCCGATGATCTTCTTCACCTACGACTACGACTCCTACAGCCGCGAGGGCCGCGGCACCTACTTCGAACTCGCCGACCACGCGCCCGGCCCGCTCGTCCGCACCGAGGACGAGCTGTACGCGGCGCTGCGCACCCTGGAGACCGACGCCGGGCGCGACTGGGAGAAACGGGCCGCCTTCGCCGCCGAGTTCGGCGGCTACGACCGCGGGGACGCGGCGCGGCGGATCGTGGACGAGTTCTTCGCGCCGCGCCCGGCGCCGCGCCCGGCCGGGCGCTCGCCGCGGCGCTCCGCTCTCCGCCGGGTGCGGCGCTCCGCTCTCCACTGGGTGCGGCGCTCCGCTCCCCGGCCCGCCGGCCGTCCCGTGCTCCGGGGCGGCCGATGACCCGGGACATCTTCCTCGTCGGCAACAGCGTCGACGAACTCGGCGGCGTCACCAACTGGACCCACCAGATGGCCGGGCTGTTCGCCGCCCGGGGCCACCGCGTCCGCGTCGTCGGCATCACCCCGCCCGCCGTGCCCCGCGCAACCGCCCCCGGCGGCGGCGCCCCGCTCCCGTACTCCACGACCACCCTCTACGACGCCCACCCGCCCCGGCCGCGTCCGGCCCGCGGAATGCGCGGCCGGCTCGACCCGGTCGAGCGGTACCGCCGCCGGGTCCGGCGGGCCGGCATGCGGGAGCAGGCGGCGAAGCTCACCGCGATGTTCCGCGCCGCACGCCCCGGCGGGGTCGTGATCGTCACCCAGGTGTGGGCGATGGAATGGGTGGCGCTCGCCGACACGGCGGGACTGACGGTCGTCGGCATGAGCCACGAGTCGTACGAGATGACCCGTGACTCCTCCCGGCTCGCCCGCGTGCTGCGGTACTACGCGGACGTGGACCGGCTGCTGGTGCTCACCCGGGAGGACGCCGACCGCTGGATCCACCGCCGCAACCTCAACCACGTCGGGCACCTGCCGAACCCGCTGCCCGCCGACCCGGGCGAGCCCTCGCCGCGCACCGCGCCCGCCGTCGTCAGCATCGGCCGGCTGGACGGCCAGAAGGGCGTCGACATGCTGCTCGACACCTGGGCCGAGACCGCGCCGGAGCACCCCGGCTGGACGCTGCGGATCTACGGGACCGGGGAGGACGAGCAGCAGCTGCGCGAGCAGTGCACGGCGCTCGGCCTGGACGGCTCCGTGGAGTGGCGGGGCGCCACCGGCGACGTGCCGGGGGCGCTGCGCGGCGGTTCGGTGTTCGTCCAGTCCTCGCGTGGTGAGGGCTTCCCGCTGGCGCTGCTGGAGGCGATGGCGGCGGGCGTGCCGTGCGCGGCGTTCGACTGTGCTCCCGGGGTGCGGGAGATCGTCCGGGACGGCGAGGACGGGCTGCTCGCGCCGCCCGGGAACACCACGGCGCTGGCGGAGCGGCTCGGCCGGCTGATGTCCGACCGGGCGCTGCGGGACAGGATGGGAGAGGCGGCGCGGGAGAACGTGCGGCGGTACGCGCCCGAGCGGATCGTGGCGCGGTGGGAGGAACTGTTCGCGTTCCTGGAGCGTTGAGCCGGCCCGCCGGGCCCGCGGACCGGCTCAGCGGTACGCGGGGTCCGGCGTGCTGAGTCTGCGCACCGGGTTCGACGTGCCGGATCAGGCGTGCCGAGCCGGTCCGCCGGGCCGGGTGTGCCGGATCAGGCGTGCCGAGCCGGTCCGCCGGGCCGGGTGTGCCGGATCAGGCGTGCCGAGCCGGTCCGCCGGGCCGGGCGCGTGCTGTCCGCCGAGTGAGTCCGGCGTGCCCGGGACCCGGCGCCCTGCTGGACCCGGCGTGCCGAACCCCGGCGCCCCGACGAGCCCGTCCCTCTGTCCCCGCTGACCGCCCCGGGGCAGCCGGAGGTCCTGCACGATCATGTTGGTGGCGAAGTCGCCGGTGCCCAGCAGCCC
>NZ_WHPN01000364.1 GCF_009735685.1 Streptomyces lycii
GGGCCGTTCAGCGGCCGGCGTGCCTGCGGAACTCCGCGAGGCGCTCGGCCGCCGAGGGCTCCGGCCGGGCCGGGGCCTGCTTCGGCCAGATCGTGTAGCTCACCGCGATGATCAGGCTGACCACCGCGACCAGGCCCATCTTGGCCTGCCACTGCACCAGCGAGCCGGTCTTCCCGCCCTCGCCGATGTACCAGACGGCGCCCTGGAGCAACGCCGCCGCGACGCCCGCCGCGACCAGGGACCGGGCGCACATCCGCCACTCGTGCACGGCGCGCGCCATGCCGTACTTCGGCGGCTTCTCCGGCTTCTCGCCGCCCGCGAACCGGTGTGCGAAGTGGCCGTCGGCCCAGGTGATCAGATAGTGGCCGTAGCCGACGGTGAAGCCGATGTAGACGGCGGCGAGGCCGTGCGTCCAGTCGGGTTCGGCGCCGCCCCGCAGGTCGACCGCCGTGGCCACGAGGAGCACCAGCTCCAGCAGCGGCTCGCAGAGCAGCACCGCCGCTCCCGCGCGCCGCTTGCCCGCCAGGTAGCGCAGGGCGAGCCCGGCCGCCAGGAGCACCCAGAAGGCGACCTCGCACACGATGACCAGGGTGACGACCACGGGAATCCTTCTTTCCGTAGCTCTGCGGACGGTGTCGCTCGGACTCCTTCCAGCGTCGCCGCCGGGCAGCCCCGCCGCGTCGTCGCAGGTGACGAAAGCTCGCTGCATCTTTCGATGTAGTACGGCGGATCCGGAACGGTCCCCACCGGGGAGGGCCGGGCAGGGCCGGAGCGTGTTGGATGGTGCTGTGGACGCCGCAGAATCCCCCGCGCCCCCGGAACCCGCCGCCGGGCGGCGCCGGCCGCACCGGGACGACGTGCTGCTGGCCGCCGCCGGGCTGGCGGGCGGTCTGCTGCTGTGGTCGCTGGGCCTGTACACCCTGGGCCGTCCCGATCACGACCCCGGGATGCTGCCGCTGCTGCCGCTGGCCGTGATGGCGGTCACCGAGCTGCTGCGGCGCGTCGCGCAGCCCGGTGCCCTGCTCGTCGCGTCGGGTGCGCTGGTCGCGGACTTCGTCATCGGGTCGAACCTCGCGACCGTGCTGATGTTCACGGACGTCATCTACGCGGCGGTGCTGTACGGGCCCGAGCGGACGTACCGGCGGGTGCTGCCGGTGTCGGTGATCGTCACCGCCTCGGTCGCGGTCTGGGCCGTGGCCACCTTCCGCACCGCGGAGTCGCTGCTCATCGGCGTCGTGGGCGCGCTCGTCTCCGTCGGCCCGGCCTGGACGGGCCTGGTGCTCCGGCAGCACCGCCGGGCGGCCGACGCGGAGCGGCTGCGCGCCGAGCAGACGGCGCTGCTCGCCGAGATGGACCGGCGGGAGGCGGTGACGGCCGAGCGCGGCCGGATGGCCCGGGAGCTGCACGACATGGTCGCCAACCATCTGTCCGCCATCGCCATCCACTCCACCGCCGCGCAGTCCCTCAAGGACCCGGCGGCCACCGAGGAGGCGCTCGGGGTGATCCGCGAGAACAGCGTGCAGGGCCTCGCCGAGATGCGCCGCCTGATCGGGCTGCTGCGCGACACCGGCGGCGAGGACCACCGGGACGCCGAGCCTGCCGCCGCGCCGACCCTGGACGGCCTCGACGCGCTGCTGGAGCAGTTCCGGGCGAACGGCACCCGCAGCGGGCTGGAGTTCACCGCGGAGGACGAACGGGAGCCGGGGACGCGGCTGCCGGCGCCGGTCGAGCTGGCCGCGTACCGGATCGTGCAGGAGTCGCTGACGAACGCCCTCAAGCACGCCACCCCCGGCACGGTCGCGGTGCGGCTGGCCGGCACCGACGGCGGAGCCGCGCTTCAGGTGCGGGTCACCAGTCCGTACGGCGCGTCCGCCGGGCCGCGGGCGCCCGGCTCGGGTGCCGGGCTGGTCGGCATGCGCGAGCGGGTCGCGCTGCTCGGCGGCACGTTCGAGGCGGGCCCGGTGACGGCGGACGGGCCGGGCGGGAAGACGGCGCGGGAGGAACGGGAGGAACAGCCAGAACAGCCAGAACAGCCAGCACGGCAGGGACAGCAGGCACGGCAGGGACAGCAGGCACGGCAGGGACAGCAGGAACAGCAGGCACGGCAGGAGACTGTGTGGCAGGTGCGGGCGGTGCTGCCGACGGGCGAGGAGGGACAGCGGTGACCGGGGAGCGCACGGCGGACGGCGGCGGGGACGGCACCGCTCCGGGCGGGAAGCGGGCGGCGGACGACGGACGGCCGCCGGGGACCGCCCGGGAACGGACGGCGGACGGCGGCGGCGGCCCGGCCCCGGCCGGAGGCGGAGGCGGGGATGGGGACGGCACCGCGGACGCCGGGGAGCGGCGGCCGGTGCGGGTGCTGGTCGCCGAGGACCAGTCGGCCGTACGGGCCGGGCTGGTGCTGATCCTGCGCTCCTCCCCCGGCATCGAGGTCGCCGGGGAGGCCGCGGACGGCGAGGAGGCGGTACGGCTGGCGCGCGAGCTGCGACCGGACTTGGTGCTCATGGACGTTCAGATGCCGCGCCTGGACGGGGTGTCCGCGACCCGGCTGATCACCGCCGAAGGGATCGCCGACGTCCTGGTGCTGACCACCTTCGACCTGGACGAGTACGTCTTCGGGGCGCTGCGCGCGGGGGCCGCGGGCTTTCTGCTCAAGGACACCGAGGCGGCGGGGCTGGTCGACGCGGTGCGTACGGTCGCCCGGGGCGAGGGACTGATCGCGCCCGCGGTGACCCGCCGGCTGATCGCCGAGTTCGCGAAGCCGTCCCCGGAGCCGGACACCGGGGCACCGCCCGGGCTGGAGGAACTCACCCGGCGGGAACGCGAGGTGCTGGGGTGCGTGGGCGAGGGACTGTCCAACGCGGACATCGCGCGCCGGCTGGACATGGCCGAGGCCACCGTCAAGACGCATGTGAGCAGGCTGCTGGCGAAGCTGGGGCTGCGCAGCCGGGTACAGGCCGCCGTGCTGGCGCGGGAGCTGGGCATCGAGGCACCCGCGCCCTGACCACTTCGGGCCACTTCGGTCCCAGACTGGTCCAGACCTCTTGACCAATGGTCCAGACCTTCTTACGCTCCTCCACACTGCGCTGGACATGTCACGTCGCTCCCCCCACACGACGGCGGCGGGTGTGTCCACCGGGCGGCCGCAGGTTCCACCCCTCCTTCCGGACCGACCCCAGGAGCACCCCTTGAGACCCGATTCCTCAAGACGCACCCCACCCACCCGGCACAGAGCGCTCACGGCGCTCGCCGCCCTGCTCCTCCCCCTCGGCGTCCTCGTCGGCCTGGCACCCCCGGCCACCGGGGCAGCCGCCGCGGAAGCCACCGCCACGTACACCAAGACCTCCGACTGGGGCTCCGGCTTCGAGGGCAAGTGGACGGTCAAGAACACCGGCAGCGCCCCCCTCACGAGCTGGACCGTGGAGTGGGACTTCCCCTCCGGTACGACGGTCGGCTCCTTCTGGGACGCGACCGTCACCGGCTCCGGCGGCCACTACACGGCGAAGAACGTCGGCTGGAACGGCACCCTCGCCCCCGGTGCCACCGCCAGCTTCGGTTTCAACGGCTCGGGCAGCGGCGAACCCACCGGCTGCACCCTGAACGGCGCGGCCTGCGACGGCAGCGGCACCCCGGAAGAACCCGAGGAGCCGGAGGAGCCCGAGGAGCCGGACAACCCGGACGAGCCGGATGCCCCGGGCGACCACGTGAAGCTCGGCTACTTCACCAACTGGGGCGTCTACGGCCGCAACTACCACGTGAAGGACCTGGTCACCTCGGGCACCGCCGAGAAGATCACCCACATCAACTACGCCTTCGGCAACGTCACCGGCGGCAAGTGCACGGTCGGCGACTCCTACGCCGACTACGAGAAGGCGTACACGGCGGACCAGAGCGTCGACGGCCAGGCCGACACCTGGGACCAGCCGCTCCGCGGCAGCTTCAACCAACTGCTGGAACTCAAGGAGAAGTACCCGCACATCAAGGTCCTCTGGTCGTTCGGCGGCTGGACCTGGTCCGGCGGCTTCGGTGAGGCCGTCAAGAACCCGGCGGCCTTCGCCAAGTCCTGCCACGACCTGGTCGAGGACCCGCGCTGGGCCGGTGTCTTCGACGGCATCGACCTGGACTGGGAGTACCCGAACGCCTGCGGCCTCACCTGCGACACCAGCGGGCCGGAAGCCTTCGAGTCGATGATGCGGGCGATGCGCGCCGAGTTCGGCGACGACCTGGTCACCGCGGCGATCACCGCCGACGGCTCCGCGGGCGGCAAGATCGACGCCACCGACTACGCGGGCGCCTCGCAGTACACCGACTGGTACAACGTGATGACGTACGACTTCTTCGGCGCCTTCGCGGCCCAGGGCCCGACCGCGCCGCACTCCCCCCTGACGTCGTACGACGGCATCCCGCAGGACGGCTTCAACTCCGACGCCGCGGTCAAGAAGCTCAGGGCCCAGGGCGTGCCGGCGCAGAAAATGCTGCTCGGCATCGGCTTCTACGGCCGCGGCTGGACCGGCGTCACCCAGAGCGAGCCGGGCGGCACCGCGACCGGGGCCGCACCCGGCACGTACGAGGCCGGGATCGAGGACTACAAGGTCCTCAAGGAGTCCTGCCCGGTCACCGGCACCGTCGCCGGCACGGCCTACGCCCACTGCGGCAACAACTGGTGGAGCTACGACACCCCGGACACCATCGGCGGCAAGATGGACTACGCGCGGGAGCAGGGGCTCGGCGGCGCGTTCTTCTGGGAACTCAGCGGCGACACCGCCAACGGGGAACTGATCAGCGCCATCGACGCCGGGCTCAGCTGACCGGCGCCGGAACCGAACGACCGGGGAGACGGTGCCGCCCGCCGTCTCCCCGGTTCTTCACGTTCCGGGCGGGGGCCACCGGACGCCGCCGTCCATGGCCCCGGCCCGACGCGCACCTGTTCCCCGGGCCGCATTGACTCCCCACCGGACTCCGTCCGGGGCCCCCAACCAACGAGGCACCTCTTGTCCAAGCCACATTGACCCTCCCCCAGACTCCGTCCGGGGGCACCCCCAACCAACGAGACACCTCTTATCCAGGCCACATTGACCCTCCCCCAGACTCCGTCCGGGGGCACCCCCAACCAACGAGACACCTCTTAT
>NZ_WHPN01000365.1 GCF_009735685.1 Streptomyces lycii
CCGGGCGCCCTCCCGGGTCCGGGACGCCGCCACCTGCCGGCGCGGGTGGCGGCGCAGGTATTCGCCCTCCAGCTGCGCCATCCGGGAGTTGTGGGCGTCCAGCGCGTCCGGAGAGCCGTGCAGCAGGGTCTCGTGCCGGGTGCGGTGGATGGTCTCCAGTTCCTTGAGCAACTGCGGTTCGTCGAGGTTGGCCGGGTCGACCCCGCCACCCCGCGGGCTTGCGTTCTCCATGACGCACTCCGTTTCCGCTCCGTGCGGTCCTATACGTCCCTCGCGCCGATACGTCTCCCGCGGCACGGCTCCCGCTCGCGCGACACGTGCTGTCCGTCCGAAGCGCGGCCGTGTTGCCGCGGATCCTTCGGGTACCCGCCCCTGACCACCGACACAGATCCGTTCGGAGGAAGCAATGGAACTCGCATTCCTCAGCCCGCTCGTCGAACGGCCCGGGCCGTGGGCGTCGGTCTACTTCGACACCACCCGGGCCTCGCAGTCCGCCGCCGCCGAGCAGGACCTCGCCGCCCGTGAGGCCTGCGACGAGCTGTCCCGGCAGGGCGCCGACGCGCACACCTGCGGAGCCGTCTACGACGTGCTGCGGGAGCTGCCCCGCACCGGCGCACGCGGGCAGGCGGGCCCCGGCGCGCCCGGGCAGGCCCTCTTCGCCACCGAGGGCGAGGTGGTCCTCTCCGTACCCCTGGGCGAGGCCCTGGAGAGCGGGCCGGAGGTGACCTGGTCCCCGCTGCCGCATCTCTCCCCGCTGCTGGAGCACCACGGCGAGAACCCGTCCTGCCTGGTCGCCTACATCGACCGGACGGGGGCCGACTTCGAACTGCGGGACGACCTCGGGCGCGCCTCCGCCGGCACCCGGCAGGGCACGCAGTGGCCGATGCACCGCACCTCGTCGGCGGACTGGGGCGAGCGGCACTGGCAGTTGTCCGTGGAGAACACCTGGGAGCACAACGCCGGGGAGATCGCCGACGCGCTGCGCGAGTGCTGGGAGGAGTCCGGCGCCGAGATGATCCTGCTCGTCGGTGACGCGCGGGAGCGGCGCGCCGTGCACGACCGGCTGCCGGAGCCGCTGCGGTCCCGGGCCGCGGAGGCCGAGCACAGCGGCCGGGCGCGGGGCGCGCGCACCGGACTGCTCGACGACGAGGTGGCCCGGGCCCGGGCCGACCGGGTGAGGGAGCATCTGGCCGAGGCGCTGGACCACTTCCGGGCCGGCCGGGCCCAGGCCGCGGGCAGCAACGTGGTGCACGACGCGGCTGAGGGCGTGCCCGCCCTGGTGGAGGCGGCACGCGAGCACCGCATCGCGTCCCTGATCCTGCGCGACGACGGCCCGGACCTGCACCGCGAGGTGTGGGTCGGCCGGGAGCCGGACCAGATCGCGGTGCGCCGCAGCGACATCCAGTACCTGGGCGACACCGAGCCGATCCCGGCGCGCGCCGACGACGCGCTGCTGCGGGCCGCCGTGGCGACCGGCGCCGAGGCGCTCACCGTGCACCGCCCGGAGGACGTGGACGGCGATCTCCCCGCGGGCGGGCTGGGCGCGCTGCTGCGCTGGCCGGCCGGCGAGGGAGAACGCCTGGAGGAGACCCGGTGACCGAGGCCCGCCGGGACCACCGGGACCACCGGGACCACCGGGACCACCGGGACCACCGGGACCACCGGGACCACCGGGACCACCGGGACCACCGGGACGAGGGAACCACAGCAGCGGAGGCAGACATGCAGCGAGGCAGCGACCGGCTCAACGTCCACCACGACGACGAGATGAAGCACCAGCTCCAGGGGATGCTGCGGTCCGGGCACCCCACGCGGGCCGAGGGCTGGCACGACCCGGAGCCCGAGGCCGACGACGACCCGGACATCGGCCACGGCCCCACCGGGCAGCCGGGGGACGCCGAGCGCGCGGACGAGGAACTGCGCTCGGAGCTGGCGCGCCACCTGGGGCGCACCCCCTTCCCCGGCAAGCGCGGGGCGCTGCTGCGCACCCTGCGCGAGCGGTACGCCCCGGACCGGCTGGTCGGCATGGTGGAGCAACTGCCCGACAACGAGACGTACGAGAACGTCCAAGAGGTCATGGCGGCCCTCGGGCGCAAGCCCAGGGCCTGACCGGCCGCCGTGAGGAAGGCGAACGCCATGGCACAGACCGTCGCAGAAGTCATGACGCCCGCGGTGACGGCCGTGCGCCCGGACGCCTCGCTGGTGGAGGCCGCCGAGCTGATGCGGATGCACGACATCGGTGATGTCCTCGTCGCGCAGAACGGCCGGCTGTACGGCGTGCTCACCGACCGGGACATCACCCTGCGGGCGGTCGCGGAGGGGGTCGACCCGCTGACGGTCAGCGCCCTCGCCGTGTGCACGCCGGAGCCGGTGACGGTCGGCCCCGACGAGTCGGTGGACGCGGCGGTGATGCTGATGCGGACCCACGCGGTACGGCGGCTGCCCGTCGTGCGCGACGGCCGGCCGCTGGGCATGGTGAGCATCGGGGACCTGGCGCAGGCCCGGGACCCCGGGTCGGCGCTGGCCGACATCAGCCGCGCCTCGCCCGACACCTGGCCGGTGCGGGCCGTCTGACCCACGGCCGGGCCGCCGCCGGCTGCTGCCCCTCACCCGCTGCCGCAGGCGGGACGGCGCCGCGCCGGGCGGCCCGGCCGGATTCCGGGGCGGTGCCCCGCCCGGCAGCGGGTACGTGTGTGCTCATGGACCAGGAGCAAGGACACCCCGTACGCCGATGGCTCGGCGCGGCGGACCGGGCGGCGTTCGCCCGCGTCGCGAACCGGCACTGGCCGGGCGCCGAGCGGGCGCTGCCCCGGCTGAGCCACAGCGCCAACCACGGACTGCTGTGGTTCGCCGCGGCGGCCGGCATGTGGGCGGTGGGCGACCCGCGGACCCGGCGGGCCGCCGTCCGCGGCGTGATGTCGCTCGCGCTCGCCTCCGCGACCGTGAACACCGTCGGCAAACGCGCCGTGCGCAGGAAGCGGCCGCTGCTGGACGGCGTCCCGGTGATACGGCAGTTGAAGCGGCAGCCCGTCACGACGTCGTTCCCGTCCGGGCACTCCGCGTCCGCCGCGGCGTTCGCCGTCGGCGCCGCGCTGGAATCGCGCCGCTGGGGAGCGGCGCTCGCGCCGGTCGCCGCCTCCGTCGCGTTCTCCCGGATCTACACGGGGGCGCACTACCCCAGCGACGTCCTGGCGGGCGCGTCCCTGGGGGCGGGCGCCGCCTTCGCCGTACGCGGCATGCTGCCGTCGCGTTCGCAGCTGCCGCCGCCCGCCCGGCCGCGGGCCGACGCGCCCGCGCTGCCGGACGGTGAGGGGCTGTACGTGGTGGTGAACCCGGCGTCCGGGGCGCAGCCGCAGGTCGCCGATCCGCTGCGGCAGCTGCGCACGGCGCTGCCGAAGGCGGAGGTCGTGCTGTACGAGCGGGAGGCGGGCCCGCTGGCGCTGGTGCTGGAGGAGGCGGCACGGGACGCCTCCGGGCGCGGCGGCGCGCTCGGCGTGTTCGGCGGCGACGGGACGGTCGGCGCGGCGGCGGCCGTGGCCCTGCGGTACGGCGTGCCGCTGGCGGTGCTGCCCGGCGGCACGTTCAACCACTTCGCGCAGGACCTGGGCGTGGAGACCGTGCAGGACGCGTGTGCCGCGGTGGCGTCCGGCAGCGCCGTCCGGGTGGACGTCGGACGGCTCACCCCGGCCGACACGCCGGGCGCGCTGCGGGAGCCGGTGTACTTCCTCAACACCTTCAGCCTCGGCTCGTATCCGGACCTGGTGCGGCTGCGGGAGCGCTGGTCGTCCCGGATCGGCGGCCCGGTGGCCACCCTGCTGGGAGCCGTGCACGTGCTGCGCACCTCCCGCCCGGTGACGGCCGTGGTCAACGGCCGCCGCCGCTCGTTCTGGCTGCTCTTCGCGGGCAACGGCGCCTATCGCAGCGTGGGGGTCGCGCCGGTGCGCCGCTACGACCTGGCCGACGGGCTGCTGGACGTGCGGGTGGCGCGCGGCGGGCGCTTCGCCCGCACCCGGCTCGTCGCGGCGGCGCTCACCGGCGCGCTGCGGCACTCCCCGGTGTACACGGCCACCCGTCCCCGGCGGCTGCGGGTCTCGGGACTCCCCACCGGTACGCACATGGCGTACGACGGCGAAGTGACGCCCGCACCCCCGGCGTTCGAGCTCGACAAGGTCGAGGAGGCGCTGGTCGTCTACCGCCCCGTCCCCGGGTGAGCGGGCCACCGCGCGACCGCGGATCCGCCGCCGCGGCCCGCCCGTCCCGTCCGCGGCCGGCCGGGCGGGCCGCTCCGGGGTTGTCCATGTATTGATACGCCACTCTCGCGATACGAGACGGCGGCGTAGGCTGGCGCCACCTGCCGACCGCCCCCCGCAGGCCGACGAGAGGGAGCACCGCCATGCCCGGGAACACCGCGCCGGAAGCCGTCTACACCCACGGCCACCACGAGTCCGTGCTCCGCTCGCACACCTGGCGCACCGCCGCCAACTCGGCCGCGTATCTGCTCGGCGAGCTGCGCCCCGGCCTGTCCGTCCTCGACGTCGGCTGCGGGCCGGGCACGATCACCGCCGACCTGGCCGAGGCGGTCGCCCCGGGCCCGGTGACCGCGGTGGACGCGGCGCCGGAGATCCTGGAGCACGCCCGGTCGGTGGCGGACGAACGGGGCCTGGCCACCGTCGGGTTCGCCGTCGCCGACGTCCACGCCCTGGACTTCCCCGACGACTCCTTCGACGTCGTGCACGCGCATCAGGTGCTCCAGCACGTCGCCGACCCGGTCGCCGCGCTGCGCGAGATGCGCCGGGTCTGCCGCCCGGGCGGGGTCGTCGCGGCCCGGGACTCCGACTACGCGGCGATGGCCTGGTATCCCGAGGTGCCCGCCCTCGACGACTGGCTGGCGCTGTACCGGCGGGTGGCCCGCGCGAACGGCGGCGAGCCCGACGCCGGCCGGCGGATGCTCGCCTGGGCCCGGCGGGCCGGCTTCACCGACATCACGGCCTCCGCCTCGGTGTGGTGCCACGCCACCGGTGAGGAGCGCGCGTGGTGGAGCGGACTGTGGGCGGACCGCACGGTCGCCTCCTCCTACGCGGGCCTCGCGGTGGGCGGCGGGCACGCCACCGCGGAGGAGCTGGAGCGGATCGCCGGGGGCTGGCGGGAGTGGGGCGCGTCCCCCGACGCCTGGTTCTCCGTTCCGCACGGGGAGATCCTCTGCCGCCCGGGAACGGCCCCGCGTTAGGCTCAACCCCATGGAGATCTTGGGGACTTCGCTGCGCGTGTGCGTGGCCGATCTGGACGCGGCCGTCGGTGTCTACGAGCGACTGTCCGGCGCCCGGGCGCAACGCTTCGAGCAGGGCGGTGTGTCGGTCGCCGCGGTCGGCCCGTTCCTGCTGATGAGCGGCTCGGAGGCGGAGTTGGAGGTGCTCCGCAAGGTGTCCGCGACGATCGCCGTCAAGGACGTCGAGGAGGCGCAGCGGGTGCTGGTGGAGGTGGGCGGCCGGGTGCTGGCGGGCCCGCTGCCGAACGCCGCGGGCCGGACACTGCTGGCCCTGCACCCGGACGGCTCCGTGTTCGAGTACGTCGACCGCAACGGCGCGCGGTAGGGCGTCCGGGC
>NZ_WHPN01000366.1 GCF_009735685.1 Streptomyces lycii
CCGGTGCGGGATCGGCCGCCGGTGCGCGTTCGCTCTCCGGCGCGCGCCCGGGCCCCGTCGTCCCGCCGCCGCCCGCCGCCCGCTCCGGTCCCGGCCCCTTGCGCCCCCGCGCCGCGTCCGCCAGGATCCACCGCCGGTGCAGCTCGACCAGTTCCCCGGGGCCCGCCCTGCACACCCGGGCGAGCCGCTCGACCGGCGCGTAGTCGGCCGGCACGGCGCTGCCGTTGCAGTAGCGGTGCAGCGTCGACGTACTCATGTGCAGCCGCTTGGCGAGCACCCCGTAGCTCAGCCCCGAGCGTTCCTTGAGCCCCCGCAGCAGCTCCGCGAACGCCTCCGCGTCTCCGGCGGCACCCGTCGCTCCCGTGGCCCCTGTCGCCCCTGACACCGTTCCCCCTACTCCCTCGAGTCCCGGCGCGTCCCATTCCCGCGTTCCAGGACCCTTACGTTTCCCCTGGTCAAGACCCGTTTCTGCGTTCCGGCATCCCCAACTGCCCGGCTTTCGTGGCGGCTGGGACGGATCAGCCCACAAGCTTCGGTCATCCAAGCACCACACCCACCGCCACACCGAAGGGGCTCACTCACATGTCCAGCGTCCGGAACTTCCGTGCCCGCCTGCTGACCGCCACCGCTGCCGCCGCCGTCGCCACCCTCTCCCTGACCGCGTGCAGCGACGGATCGGGTGCTCGTGCCGAGGGCCCGGCGGGCTCCTCCTCGACCGCGTCGGCCGACTCCGGTTCGTCCACCCCCAACGACGTGCATCCCACCACCGACGGTTCACGGGACTCGGACGGATCCGCGGCGAAGACCCCCGTGTCGGCGAAGAACCCCACGGTCGGCCCCGGCAGCGACGGGGCGCGGGACGCCAAGGGCGTCACCTGCCAGGGCTCCAACACCAAGACGGTCGCGGCCCCGCTCGAGCGCCCCGTGAACCACCTGCTGCTCACGGTCACGAACACCGGCAGCTCCACCTGCCACCTCTACGGCTACCCGGCCCTCCGCTTCGGCGAGGCGCAGTCGGTGCCGCCGGCCATCGAGGCCTCGCACCCGCAGGCGGTCGTGACGCTCGCTCCGGGCGAGTCCGGCTACGCCTCCGTCAGCCTGTCGGCCACCGACGGCAGCGGCACCAACGGCCGCACCGAGGAGTCCCTCACCGTCTTCTTCCAGGGCCGCACCGCCGACGAGGACGTCCCCTCGGCCGCCCGCCCGTCCCTGCCCGCCGGGGGCGTCGCCATCGACGACTCCCTCAAGGTCACGTACTGGCAGCAGTCGCTCGAGGACGCCATCGCCTGGTGAAACCCGGCACGGTCCCCCGGCGGCCCCGGCAGCCCCGGCGGCACCGGGGGACCGCCCGCGCCCGGACCTCCGCGGTCCGGGCTCCGTACCGGGGTCCCGACGCCCGGGCCTCCCCGGTCCGGGCTCCGCGCCCGGGCCCCGGCGCTCGGACCTCCCGGTCCGGGCACCGCGCCCGGGTTTCCGCTGCCCGGGCCCCGGCAGACCTCGGCGGCGGACCTCCGCGTCAGCCCTCTCCCGTCAGGTTCCGCGGTCGGGGCTCCACGGCCGGACCTCCCCGATCGGGCCTGCGCGGTCGGCCCTCGGCGGTCGGACCTTCCTCGGCCGGATCTCCGCGATCGGATCTCCGCGGTCGGATCTCCGCGGTCGGATCTCCGCGGTCGGATCTCCGCGGTCGGATCTCCGCGGTCGGATCTCCGCGGTCGGATCTCCGCGGTCGGATCTCCGCGGTCGGATCTCCGCGGTCGGCCCTCGGCGCTCGGACCTCGGCGGTCAGGCCTCCGCCGTCACCGCCGGGCGGCGGCTCGCGATGACCTTGCGGGCCAGCGAGCGCGGGCTGGTCAGGAAGCCCCAGCCCCACGACATGTGCATGGTGGCGAGCGCGACCGGGATCTGCGCCCGGGCCCGCAGCGGCAGCCCCCTGCCCGCCGGGACCGAGCCCGCGGTGATCGCCGCGAGATAGCCGCCGGGCACGACGAACGCCCAGGGCGTCAGCGCGGCGCCCGCGACCACCCCGGCCGCGATGGCGACAAGGGCGGTCGGCGGCGCGAGATAGCGGAGGTTGATCGAACCGGAGTGGTAGCGGGCGACGACATGCCGCCAGCGGCCGTAGTCCTTGTACTGCTTGGCGAGCGCGCGGACGCTCGGCCTCGGCCGGTACGAGACCTTGAGCTCGGGCGAGAACCAGATCAGCCCGCCCGCCTCGCGGATCCGGAAGTTCAGCTCCCAGTCCTGGGCGCGGATGAATTCCTCGTTGTACCCGCCCTGCTGCTCCAGCGCCTCACGGCGGAACACGCCCAGATAGACGGTGTCGGCCGGGGCCGCCTCGCCACCGGTGTGGAAGGCCGCGTTGCCCACGCCGATCTTCGAGGTCATGGCGGCCGCGACGGCCCGCTCCCAGTCGTTCTCCCCCTCGGCGTGCATGATGCCGCCGACGTTCTGCGCACCGGTCTCCTCCAGCAGCCGCACGGCCGTGGCGATGTAGTCCGGCGAGAGCATGCCGTGCCCGTCGACGCGCACCACGACCGGATGCTTCGAGGCCTTGATGGCGGCGTTCAGCGCGGCGGGGGTGCGGCCGGTCGGGTTGGGGACCGTGTGCACCCGGGAGTCTTCCGCGACGAGCCGGGCGGCGATCTCGTCCGTGCGGTCCGAGGACGGGCCGAGGGCGATCACGACCTCCAGCTCACCGGCGTACTCCTGCTCCAGGATGTGCCGGACGGAGGTGCGCAGGTGCCGTTCCTCGTTGAGCACCGGCATGATCACGGAGACGGCCGGCAGCGGCTGCCCGGAGGGCTGTTCGGGAGAGGCGTTCATCGTTTCTCACGTTACCGCGAACGGGGGACACGCCCGTACCCGCCCGGGTGGCACGGTCCCCCGGGCGGCGTGGGGGCGCGGTCCGCAGATCGTACGGACTTACGGTGTGCCCGGTCCGCCACGACCGTCAGCCCCGCGGAGGTTCCCCCCGATGACCAGTCCGGACGCCCCCTACGGCCCCCGGCGCCGCCCGTCCGCCGGAGAGGACGGGAGACGGCCCGCGAAGAGCCGGGCGCGCTGGGGCCTGCGCCTCGCCGCCTGCACCTCCGCCATCCTGCTCACGGCGGCGGGGGCCGGCCACGCCGTGGTGGGCGGCCTGGAGGCGGCCATCGACCGGATCGACCCGTTCTCGGGACTGGACCAGCGGCCGCGGCAGTCGGCCGGCGACGGCCAGAACTTCCTCGTCGTGGGCACGGACGGCCGCGAGGGCATCACGCCCGAGCAGCGCGAGCGCTACCACCTCGGGGGGGCGCCCTGTCACTGCACGGACACCATCATGCTGGTGCACCTGTCCGCCGACCGGCAGCGGGCGAGCGTCGTGAGCATCCCGCGCGACTCGTACGCGGAGCTGCCCGCGGGCGGCGCCGGCAACCACGGCCGCCCGAGCGCGCCCCGGCCGCTGAAGATCAACGCGGCGTACGCGCAGGGCGGCCCCGGACTGACCGTGCGGGCCGTGGAACACATGACCGGGGTGCACGTCGACCACTATCTGGAGGTCGACTTCACCAGCTTCATGAACACCGTCGACGTGCTCGGCGGCGTCGACATCTGCACGCCCTCCCCGCTGCGCGACTCGCACTCCGGTCTGAGGCTGCCCGCGGGCACCAGCCGCCTCGACGGCGGTGAGGCGCTGCAGTACGTCCGCTCCCGGCAGGTCGACGGCGAGGGCGACATGGGCCGGATGGAACGGCAGCAGCGGTTCCTCGCCGCCCTCGTGGACCGGGCGGGCGAGAGCGGGGTGCTGCTGAACCCGGTGAAGTTCGAGAAGGTCGCCTCCACCCTCCTCGGCTCCGTGCGGGCCGACCGGGGCTTCGGCTCCGAGCAGATGCTCGGGCTGGGCAAGGCGATGCGCGGGTTCACACCGTCCGCGGCCGAGTTCACCTCGGTGCCGGTCGCCGACCCGAGCTATCAGGTGCCGGGGCTCGGCTCGACCGTGAAGTGGGACCGGGAGAGGGCGGGCGACCTCTTCGACGCCATCCGCGCGGACCGTCCGCTCCCCCGGAACCACGGACCGAGGTCATCGGCGCCGGGTGACGGGGCTCACGGACCCGAGGTGGTGCGGGGCGACGAGGCGGTCTGCGACTGACCGGCGCGACCGCGGCGCGCGGCGGGCCGCGAACGGACACGGCAACGGACACGGCAACGGGCGGGCGGGCGCGGAAAACGGCCCGGCGCGGATACGCAGTCGCCCCGGCCCGGGGCCCCCGGCCCCGGGCCTCGATCCCCGCCCCCGCTCAGTCCTCGATGCCCTCGGCGGCCCGCCGGTCCCGCAGCTCCTTGATGGCGCGGCGGCGCGCCAGCCGGTGCGTACGGCGGATCTGCGCCTCCTGGTAGCGGCGCCGGTCCCGCTCCGTCTCCGGTACGACCTGGGGCACCTGCCGCGGCTTGCCGTCCGCGTCGACCGCGGCGAACACGAGATAGGCGCTGCCGACCTGGGTGGCGGGCGTCGACTCGTTCCAGCGCTCGGCCATGACCCGCACACCGACCTCCATCGAGGACCGGCCCGTCCAGTTGACCTGGGCCTTCACATGCACCAGATCGCCGACGCGCACCGGCTCCAGGAAGACCATCTCGTCCATCGAGGCCGTGACCGCGGGCCCGCCCGAGTGCCGCCCCGCGACGGCGCCCGCCGCGTCGTCCACCAGCTTCATGATCACACCGCCGTGCACCGTGCCCAGCAGATTGGTGTCGTTGCCGGTCATGATGTGCGACAGGGTGGTACGGGACGCGCTGGTGGGCTTACCCGGAATCGTCTCTTCCGGGCTGAGGGCCTGATCGGTCATGGCTTCAACTGTATGCGCCCGAGAAGCCCGCCCCGGACACGGCGGTTTTTGCATCAGCTTCGCTACAGCCTCTGTTGTATTCGCCACCCGCCCTGTGAACCGGAGGGTCGTGGCGTGCACACTTCCCCCTATGAATGACTGGCCCCAGGGATGGACCGCCGACAACAGGGACGGCTACGGACGCGGAAGCGCCGCCGCCAGACCCGAGGGCGCACGCCCCATGCGCCATGTGCAGCGGGGCGGTGCCCCCCACGGCGGGCCGGCCGAACCGCCGATGCCGCCGGGAGCGCCGCCGCGGGGCCGGGTGCCCGCGCAGCAGTCCCAGGGGTATGACGACTATCACGACGGCTACGGTGACGGATACAACACCGGCCAGGTGTACGGCGGCCGCGGCGGCGACCCGTACGGCAGCCCGCGACCCGACTGGGGACGCCGGGTCAAGGCGGGCATCCTCACGCTGGTCGTCGTCTTTCTCGCCGCCTCGGTCGGCACCTACTTCTGGGCCGACTCCAAGCTGCGCCGCGAGGTCGACCTCGGCATCGTCCAGGACCGGCCGGAGGCCGGCGAGGGCACCAACTACCTGATCGTCGGCTCCGACAGCCGCGACGGGCTGGACGACGAGGACAAGAAGCGGCTGCACACCGGCACGGTCGAGGGCAAGCGGACCGACTCGATGATGATCCTGCATGTCGGCGACAACGGGAACACCATGGTCTCGCTGCCGCGCGACTCCTGGGTCACCATTCCGGAGTTCACCGGCTCCGAGAGCGGCAAGAACCTCCCGTCGCCCGGCGCCAACAAGCTCAACGCGTCGTATTCCATGGACGGTGCGCCGCTGCTGGTCCGGACCGTCGAGCACAACACCGGGCTGAAGATCGACCACTACGCCGAGATCGGCTTCGGCGGCTTCGCCAACATCGTCGACGCGGTCGGCGGCGTCGAGATGGACATCCCCCGGGACATCAAGGACAAGAACTCCGGCGCGGACCTGAAGAAGGGCAAGCAGACCCTCGACGGCGCGCAGGCGCTCGCGTTCGTCCGCAACCGCTACGAGGCGGGCAGCGACCTGGAGCGGACCAAGAACCAGCAGAAGTTCCTGTCCGCGCTCGCCTCGCAGACCGCGACCCCGTCCACGGTCCTCAACCCGTTCAAGCTCTACCCGACCATGGGCGCGGGCCTGGACACCCTGGTCGTGGACAAGGAGATGGGCCTGTTCGACCTGGCCGAGATGTTCTGGGCGATGAAGGGCATCACCAGCGGCGAGGGCAAGTCGATGAACATGCCGATCTCCGGCTCCGCCCCGCAGGGCTCCCTGAAGTGGGACATGACGAAGGTCGAGCAGCTGGTCTCGGAGCTGAGGAACGACGAGAAGGTCACCGTCACCGACGAGCAGTGACCGCTTCCGCCCCTCACCGGACCCGCCCCGCCCCGTCACCCGGCACGTCCGTCCCGGACCCGGCCCGTCCGCACCGGCACGAGCACGTCCGCGCCCCCGCCGCTCCCGTCCCGGAGCGGCGGGGGCGCGGACGTGTCCGGCGCGGGGCACGGCGGCTACTTGGGCAGGTTGCGCGCCATCACGATGCGCTGCACCTGGTTGGTGCCCTCGTAGATCTGCGTGATCTTGGCGTCGCGCATCATGCGCTCCACCGGGTAGTCCCGGGTGTAGCCGTAGCCGCCGAGCAGCTGGACGGCGTCGGTGGTGATCTCCATCGCGGCGTCGGAGGCGTAGCACTTGGCCGCGGCACCGAAGAACGTCAGGTCCTCCGGCCCGCCCCCGGCGGAGACGCGCTCGGACTTCGCGGCGGCCGCGTAGGTGAGCTGCCGGGCGGCCTCCAGCTTCATGGCCATGTCGGCCAGCATGAACTGGACGCCCTGGAAGTCGCCGATCGGCTTGCCGAACTGCTGGCGCTCCTGGACGTAGCCCTTGGCGTAGTCGAGGGCGCCCTGGGCGATGCCGAGGGCCTGGGCCGCGATGGTGATCCGGGTGTGGTCCAGGGTCTTCATGGCGGTCGCGAAGCCGGTCCCCTCCTCGCCGATCATGCGGTCGGCGGGGATGCGGACGTTGTCGAGGTAGACCTCGCGGGTCGGGGAGCCCTTGATGCCGAGCTTCTTCTCCGGGGCGCCGAAGGAGACGCCCTCGTCGGACTTCTCGACGACGAAGGCGGAGATGCCCTTGGAGCGCTTCTCGGGGTCGGTGACGGCCATCACCGTGTAGAACTCGCTCACGCCCGCGTTGGTGATCCAGCGCTTGACGCCGTTGAGCACCCAGAAGTCGCCGTCGCGGACGGCCCTGGTCTTCATGCCGGCGGCGTCGGAGCCCGCGTCCGGCTCGGAGAGGCAGTACGAGAACATCGCGTCGCCCTTGGCGAGCGGGCCCAGGTACTTCTTCTTCAGCTCCTCGGAGCCGGAGAGCGCGACCGGGAGCGAGCCGAGCTTGTTGACCGCCGGGATCAGCGAGGAGGAGGCGCACACGCGGGCGACCTCCTCGATGACGATCACGGTGGCGAGGGCGTCGGCGCCCGCTCCTCCGTAGGACTCCGGTACGTGGACCGCGTGCAGGTCGTTCGCCGTCAGGGCGTCCAGCGCCTCCTGCGGGAAGCGGCCCTCCTCGTCGACCTCGGCGGCGAAGGGCGCGATCTTGGCCTCGCAGAGCGCACGCACCGAGTCGCGGAGCATGTCGTGCTCCTCGGCCGGCCGGTAGAGGTCGAATGCGTCGGCTGTGCTCTTCCCAGCGGGCAAGATGTCCTCACTCCCAGATGCTAACTACCGTTAAGTAACCGCATTCTACGGCCGGGCCCGGGGACGGGCATACGTGAGTTGGGCGACAGCGGGAACGCTGCCCCGCGCGCCCGGCGGATATGCTCGGGCCCGTCCGTTCCCACCCCACCGCGGAGTACCCATGGCACCCAAGATCACCGTGATCGGCACCGGCTATCTCGGCGCGACACACGCCGCCGCCATGGCCGAGCTGGGCTTCGAGGTGCTGGGCCTGGACATCTCCCGGGAGAAGATCGAACTGCTCTCCGCGGGCCGGGTGCCGATGTACGAGCCGGGCCTGGAGGAGCTGCTCGGCAAGCACGTGGCGGGGATCGAGGGGTCCAGCGGGCGGCTGCGCTTCACGACCTCGTACGAGGAGGTCGCGGAGTTCGGTGACGTCCACTTCGTCTGCGTGAACACCCCGCAGAAGCACGGCGAGTACGCCTGTGACATGAGTTACGTCGACAGCGCCTTCGAGTCGCTGGCCCCGCATCTGCGCCGCCCCGCCCTGGTGGTCGGCAAGTCCACCGTCCCGGTCGGCAGCGCCGCGCGGCTCGCGGCCCGGCTCGCCGAGGCCGCCCCCGCGGGTGCCGACGCCGAGCTGGCCTGGAACCCGGAGTTCCTGCGCGAGGGGTTCGCGGTCAAGGACACCCTGCACCCGGACCGGATCGTCGTCGGTGTGGCGAGCGAGCGCGCGGAGAAGCAGCTGCGCGAGGTGTACGCGAAGCCGCTCGCCGAGGGTTCGCCGTTCGTCGTCACCGACTTTCCCACCGCCGAGCTGGTGAAGACCTCGGCCAACTCCTTCCTGGCCACCAAGATCTCCTTCATCAACGCCATGGCGGAGGTCTGCGAGGCCGCCGACGGCGACGTGGTGAAGCTCGCCGAGGCCATCGGGCACGACGAGCGGATCGGCAAGAAGTTCCTGCGCGCCGGGATCGGCTTCGGCGGCGGCTGCCTGCCGAAGGACATCCGCGCCTTCATGGCGCGCGCGGGCGAGCTGGGCGCCTCGCAGGCGCTGATGTTCCTGCGCGAGGTCGACTCGATCAACATGCGCCGCCGCGGCCACATGGTCGAGCTGACCCGCGAGGCGGTGGGCGGCAGCTTCCTCGGCACCCGTGTCGCGGTGCTCGGCGCCACCTTCAAGCCGGACTCCGACGACGTACGGGACTCCCCCGCGCTCAACGTCGCCGGGCAGATCCATCTCCAGGGCGGCCAGGTCACGGTCTACGACCCGAAGGGCATGGACAACGCGCGCGCCCTCTTCCCGACCCTCGGCTACGCGCCCAGCGCGCTGGAGGCGGTGCGCGGCGCGGACGCGGTGCTGCACCTGACGGAGTGGAAGGAGTTCCGCGAGCTGGACCCGGCGGAGCTGGGCGAGGCCGTGGCGGAGCGCCGGATCCTGGACGGGCGGAACGCGCTCGACGCGGACGTGTGGCGCGAGGCGGGCTGGGTGTACCGCGCGCTGGGCCGGCCCCGGGCGTAGGTTCCGGCCCGGCCCGGCCCGGATCGCGCTCGGTGAGGCGGCGGGATCCGGGGGGTGCGGCGGAAACCGGGGGTTTGGGAACCGCGCTCCGGTCAACTCGGAGGGGGCTTCCCCCGCTGTCCGTCCCTACGCCGAGGAGCAACGATGGCCATCGCCAGCACGGGCTGGGTCGTGTTCGACTGCCGGGATCCGCACGAGCTGGCCCGGTTCTATCTCGGCGTGCTGGGCGGCGATGTCGACTCGGCGAACAGCAACGACAACTGGGTGCAGGTGGTCACCGCCGACGGGACGCAGCTGGGGTTCCAGCGGGTGCCCGACTTCGTCCCCCCGGAGTGGCCCTCGCCGGAGCACTCGCAGCAGCTCCACCTCGACCTGCGGGCCACCGACCGGGAGGAGGCGGAGCGGCAGGTCCTCGCGCTCGGCGCCCGGGCCCTGGACACGGACGACGAGGGCGGCAAGCGCGACTTCCGCGTCTACGCCGATCCGGCCGGCCACCCCTTCTGCTTCGTCTACGGCCAGGGCTGAGCGCGTTCGTCCACGGCCAGGGCTGAACACGGTGCACCGGGCGTGGCACCGTAATGCGGTTGCCGCCCGGTGCGTCCCCCGGGACACTCGGCCCGGCGGCGGTCGCCGCGCGTTCCGTGCCGGGGAGGGCACCGATGGCAGCACCGCGGGGCTTCGCGTACGAGGAACTGGCCGACCGCAGCGTCGTCATCCGGCACCACGGGCGGAAGGCAACGACCCTGCGCGGCGGCCGGGCCGCGCGCTTCACCGCCGAAGCGGCGGCCGGTGACCCGCAGCTGGTGATGGCCCGCTGGACGGGCGACTACCGGCACGGCAACGAGCGCGCCGCCCGGCAGCACCCGCGCAACGCCGCCCGCCGCCGCTGACGCCGGGCCGCTCAGCCGTCCAGCTCCTCCAGTGTCGCGTTCGACGGCGCGCGCCGGGTGCGCAGATCGCGTGCGACGGCCTCCGCGTCCCGCAGCGTACGCACCGCGTTCTGCCAGGTCAGCTTGGCCAGGTCGGGGCGTGACCAGCCGCGGCGCAGCAGCTCCGCGACCAGGTTCGGATAACCCGCGACGTCCTCCAGACCGGTGGGGGTGAACGCCGTGCCGTCGTAGTCGCCGCCGATGCCGATGTGGTCGACGCCCGCGACCTCCCGCATGTGGTCGAGGTGGTCGGCGACCGTGGCGACACCGGCCCGCGGCCGCGGGTTCCGCTCCTCGTAGGCGCGCTGCACCGCCATGCCCTGCTCGGTGGTGTCGAGTGGGTGCAGCCCGTGCGCGCGCATGTTCGCGTCGGCGCCCGCCGTCCACTCGACCGCCGCGGGCAGCACGAACTTCGGCACAAAGGTCACCATCGCGGTGCCGCCGTTGCCGGGGAGCAGGCCGAGCACGTCGTCGGGGATGTTGCGGGGATGGTCGCAGACGGCGCGCGCGGAGGAGTGCGAGAAGACGACGGGCGCCTCCGTGACGCGCAGCGCGTCCCGCATGGTGCCGGCGGACACATGGGAGAGGTCGACCAGCATGCCGCACCGGTTCATCTCCCGTACGACCTCCTCGCCGAAGCGGGTCAGGCCGCCCGCCCGGGGTTCGTCGGTCGCCGAGTCGGCCCACGCGATGTTGTCGTTGTGGGTGAGCGTCATGTAGCGCACGCCCAGCGCGTACAGCGCCCGGAGCGTGGCGAGCGAGCAGTTGATGCTGTGGCCGCCCTCGGCGCCCATCAGGGAGGCGATACGGCCCTCGGTGCGGGCCGCTTCCATGTCGTCGGCGGTCAGGGCGCGGCGCAGCTCGGCCGGGTAGCGGTCGATCAGTTGGGCCACGACGTCGATCTGTTCGAGGGTGGCGCTGACGGCCCGGTCCCCGTCGTAGTCGGAGCGGACGTAGACGGACCAGAACTGCGCGCCGACGCCGCCGGCCCGCAGCCGGGGGATGTCGGTGTGCAGATGGGCCGACTGGTCCCGCGCGACGTCCCGGCGGGACAGGTCGTAGCGGACCTGCTCGCGCAGCGCCCACGGGAGGTCGTTGTGTCCGTCGACGACGGGGTGGCCGGCGAGCAGCGCGCGGGCCTCGGCGAGAAGGTCGTGATCATTCATGCCCGGCATTCTGCCCCGCCGGGACCGGGACCGGCCCGGGGGCGGGGCGGGGGCGGGGCGCCCGGGCGGGGCCGGACCGCCGCCGTCGGCGGACCACCCGGCCCGGGGCCGTCCCGGCGGTGCCGGGGTCCGGAACCGGTGGTGCCGGGGTCCGGAACCGGCGGTGCCGGGACCGGAAAGGCGCCGGTCTCAGCCCCCGAAGCCGAATCCAGCCGCTCCGTCGACCTTGGCCCGCAGCCGCTTGCCCTTCTCCGACGCCTCCTCGTTGAGCTTCGTCTGGAAGTCCCGCATCCGCTCCCGCAGCTCCGGGTCGTGGGCGGCGAGCATCCGTACGGCGAGCAGGCCCGCGTTGCGGGCGCCCGCGACGGACACGGTGGCGACGGGCACCCCGGCGGGCATCTGCACGATGGAGAGCAGGCTGTCCATGCCGTCGAGGTGCTTCAGCGGCACCGGCACGCCGATCACCGGGAGGGGAGTGACGGAGGCCAGCATGCCCGGGAGGTGGGCGGCACCGCCGGCGCCGGCGATGACCGCCTTGAGACCGCGCTCGGCGGCCTGCTCTCCGTACGCGATCATCTCGTGCGGCATCCGGTGCGCGGAGACGACGTCGACCTCGTGCGGGATCTCGAACTCGTCGAGGGCCTGGGCCGCGGCCTCCATCACCGGCCAGTCGGAGTCGGAGCCCATCACGATGCCGACGGCGGGGTTGGTCGTCACTCGGTGATCGTCCCTCGGAGGTAGCCGGCGGCGTGGGCGGCGCGCTCGCGCACGTCGGCCAGGTCGTCGCCGTAGGTGTTGACGTGGCCGACCTTGCGGCCGGGCTTCACGTCCTTGCCGTACATGTGGATCTTGAGCTGCGGGTCCCGGGCCATGCAGTGCAGATACGCGGCGTACATGTCGGGGTAGTCGCCGCCGAGGACGTTGGCCATGACCGTCCAGGTGGCGCGGGGCCGCGGGTCGCCGAGCGGCAGGTCGAGCACGGCCCGGACGTGGTTGGCGAACTGCGAGGTGACGGCGCCGTCCTGGGTCCAGTGCCCGGAGTTGTGGGGGCGCATGGCCAGCTCGTTGACCAGCAGCCGGCCGTCGCGGGTCTCGAACAGCTCGACCGCGAGGTGCCCGACGACGCCCAACTCCTTGGCGACGGTCAGCGCCAGCTCCTGGGCCTGCGCGGACAGTGCGCCGGACAGGCCCGGCGCGGGCGCGATGACCGTGTCGCAGACGCCGCCGACCTGGATCGACTCGACGACGGGGTAGGCGACGGCCTGGCCGTGCGGGGAGCGCACGACGTTCGCCGCCAGCTCGCGGGCGAAGTCGACCTTCTCCTCGGCGAGCACGGGGACGCCCGCCTTGAACGGCTCCGCCGCCTCGGCCTCGCCGGAGACCACCCACACGCCCTTGCCGTCGTAGCCGCCCCGGACGGTCTTGAGGACCACCGGGAAGCCGTCGCCCTCCTCGGCGAAGCGGGTGACGTCGGCCGGGTCCGCCACGATCCGGTGCCGGGGGCAGGGCACGCCGATCTCGCCCAGCCGGGCCCGCATCACGCCCTTGTCCTGGGCGTGCACGAGCGCGTCCGGGCCGGGCCGGACCGGGATGCCGTCGGCTTCCAGCGCGCGCAGATGCCCGGTCGGCACATGCTCGTGATCGAACGTGATCACGTCACAGCCTTGTGCGAAAGCACGAAGGGTCTCCAGGTCGCGGTGGTCGCCGACGACGACCTCGCTCACCACCTGGGCCGCGGAGTCCTGCGGGGTGTCGCTGAGGAGCTTGAACCTGATGCCGAGGGGGATGCCCGCCTCGTGGGTCATACGGGCGAGCTGACCGCCGCCGACCATGCCGACTACCGGAAACGTCACGTGCCCCAGGGTAGCCGCCCGCCGGAGCGCCGCCTCCGGCCGGGGAGTTTCGTAGGATCCTCCACCGCGGATCGCCCCTGGTGGCGGGCTCGATCGCGGCGATACGCGCCCGGGGCGACGGAATGCGTGGTTAGCATGAAACCCGGAAACACCGCCCGGGGCCGCCGAACGACGGAGTGAAACGATCGCCATGACTGAACGGCCCTCGCTGCGTACGCGGCTCCGGGGGCTGGCGCACGAAGTGGGCAAGTTCGGCGCGGTCGGCGCGGTCGGCACGCTGGTCAACTTCCTCGTCTTCAACCTCTGCGTGCACGGCTTCGGCCTCGCGGTCGTACGCTCCGGCGTGATCGCCACGGTCGTCGCGATCGGCACCAACTACCTGGGCAACCGGCACTGGACGTACCGCGACTCCGACAAGAGCCGGCAGAGCCGGGAGCTGACACTTTTCGCCGTCTTCAGCGGCGTCGGCCTGGTCATCGAGAACGGCACCCTCGCCATCTCGCACTACGCCCTCGGGTACACCTCGACCCTCGCGGACAACCTGGCGAAGAACGTGATCGGGGTGGGCATCGCCTCGGTGTTCCGTTTCTGGTCGTACCGGACCTGGGTGTTCCGGGCGCTGCCGGAGCCGGTGCCGGAGCCGGAGGCCGTGCCCGTTCCGGCGCAGGGCACCGGCGCGGGCGGCGGAAACGGCGCGGGGCCCGGTTCGGGTTCTGTTGCCGGTACTGCTGCCGGTTCTGCCGCCGGTACTGCTGCCCGTTCCGGTTCCGCGAGCGGGAGCCCGCGGCGCGCCCGGCCGGTGCTGCGCCGCTGAGGGGCGCCGCCCGAACCCGCCCCGGCGCCGCTACCGCTGGTGCGCGCCCCCGTCGCGGCTCAGGAACAGCGCGAACACCGGCGGCCGCTGCTGGAGCAGTTCCAGCCGGCCCCCGTCCGCCTCCGCCAGGTCCCGGGCCACCGCCAGCCCGATCCCCGTGGAGTTGCGGCCGCTGACCGTCCGCTCGAAGACCCGGGCCCCGAGGTCCGGCGAGACGCCCGGCCCAGCGTCCGTGACCTCGACGACGACCTGGTTGCCGGTCACCCGGGTGCGCAGGGCGACCGGTCCCGCGCCGTGCATCAGGGAGTTCTCGATCAGCGCGGCCAGCACCTGCGCCACCGCGCCGGGCGTGCCGACCGCCCGCAGCCCCTTCTTGCCCGAGCAGACGAGGGCCCGCCCGGCGCTGCGGTACGCCGGGCGCCACTCCTCCACCTGCTGCTTGACGACCTCGTCCAGGTCGAACGTGACGGCCGAACCGGAACGCGGGTCGCGCGACTTGGTGAGCAGCCGCTGCACCACATCGGTCAGCCGCTCCACCTGGCCCAGCGCGATGGCCGCCTCCTCCTTCACCGTCTCCGGGTCGTCGGTGGCCGAGATCTCCTCCAGCCGCATGGACAGCGCGGTCAGCGGCGTGCGGAGCTGGTGTGAGGCGTCCGCCGCCAGCCGCCGTTCCGCGGTGAGCATCCGGCCGATGCGCTCGGCACTGGAGTCGAGGACGTCGGCGACCCGGTCCAGCTCGGGCACCCCGTACCGGCGGTGGCGCGGCCGGGGGTCGCCGGAGCCGAGCCGTTCGGCGGTGTCGGCGAGGTCCGTGAGCGGCGCGGTCAGCCGGCGGGCCTGCCGTACGGCGAGCAGGACGGCCGCGAGGACGGCGAGCAGCGAGACGGCGAGGATGATGACCACGGTGCGGCCGATCTCCTGGCGCACGGTGTCCGCCGATTCCTGGACGACGATCCGCTCGCCCTCCTCGCCGGTCGCCTCGGCCTCGATGACGTCCCCCTCGGGACGTTCGCCGACCTCGACGTCCGGCTGTCCGGGCAGCTCGACGCGGGCGTAGCGGTCGGTGGTGATCTGCTCGCGCAGCACCTCGCCCGCGATCCGCTCACCGCCGACCAGCCGGCCGTTGACGATGCTCATCAGCCGGACGGCCTCGGACTCGACGCTCTCCTGGGCGCCGTTCTCGATCGTCCGGGTCTCGACCAGGACCAGCGAGATCCCGAAGACGGCGATCACGACGAGCACCACGGCGAGCGTGGAGTTGATCAGACGACGGCGCACGTTTGCCCTCCGGGCGGGGATGTCACACGGCCTGGGGCGCCGGCCCGGCGGCTCCTCTCCGGGAGCGGGGACGGGAGCCCGTCAGCTCTTCTCGAAGCGGAAGCCGACACCGCGGACCGTGGAGATGTAGCGGGGATTGGCGGCGTCGTCCCCGAGTTTCTTGCGCAGCCAGGAGATGTGCATGTCGAGCGTCTTGGTGGACGACCACCAGGTGGTGTCCCACACCTCGCGCATCAGCTGGTCGCGGGTGACGACCCGGCCCGCGTCCCGCACGAGCACCCGCAGCAGGTCGAACTCCTTGGCCGTGAGCTGCAGCTCCTCCTCGCCCATCCAGGCGCGGTGCGACTCGACGTCGATGCGTACGCCGTGCGGCGCGGGTGCGGGCTGCGGGATCTCGGCGACGCCGCGGCGCAGCAGGGCCCGGACCCGGGCGAGCAGTTCGGCGAGCCGGAAGGGCTTGGTGACGTAGTCGTCGGCGCCCGCGTCGAGGCCCACCACGGTGTCGACCTCGTCGGCCCGGGCGGTGAGCACCAGGATGGGGAAGGAGTGGCCCTCGTTGCGCAGCCGGCGGGCCACCTCCAGGCCGTCCATGTCCGGCAGTCCCAGATCGAGGACGAGCAGGTCGACGGCGCCCTGCAACCCGGCGTCGAGCGCGGCGGGGCCGTCCTCGCGCACCTCGACCTCGTATCCCTCGCGGCGCAGGGCGCGGGCGAGCGGCTCCGAGATCGACGCGTCATCCTCGGCGAGCAGTACACGGGTCATGGGGTGATGGTAGACCGCGGTGCCGGTGGCCCGGGCGGACCGCGGCACCCCCTGCGGTTCGGGCCGGAACGGGTGCCACTACCTTCGAAACCGCGTCATCGGTTCCAGCTTCCCCTGTGATCCATCTCTCAAGTCCTTCCATAGGGGCCTTTGGGATGACGTAAGGTCGGCCGTCGTCCGTACCATGATGCGGGGTCATTGGTCACACCATGTACCAAAGATCCCCCTTTGCTGCGCGGGGCCGGTACAGCTGGCCGTGACAGCACCCCCCACACAAAGGACGCGCTCCCCGGCCGGGTCGCGCGTCCCGAGCGAGCAAGGAACCGATCCATGGCGTCCAGCCTGACGAAGGACGGCGCGCCGCAGGACACCCCTGCGGGCGGCAAGACCTTCTTCGGCCACCCCCGCGGCCTGGCCACTCTCTTCATGACCGAGATGTGGGAGCGCTTCTCCTGGTACGGGATGCGCGCGCTCCTCACGCTCTACCTGATCGCCGGAGTGCTCGACGGGCCGCTGCAGGACCGCGAGGTCCTCGCCGCCGCGATCTACGGCGTCTACAACGCTCTCGTCTACATGCTGGCCATGCCCGGCGGCTGGATCGCCGACCGGCTCTGGGGCGCCCGCAAGGCCGTCCTCGTCGGCGGCATCGTGATCGCGGCCGGCCACTTCGTGCTGGCGATCCCGGCCGACGCGGCCTTCTTCTGCGGCCTGCTGCTGATCGCGGTCGGCACCGGCCTGCTGAAGCCGAACATCTCCGCCATGGTCGGCGACCTCTACAAGACGAGCGACAGCGCCCGCCGCGACGCCGGCTTCACGCTCTTCTACATGGCGATCAACATCGGCGGCTTCGCGGCCCCGCTGGTGGTCGGCACCGTCGGCCAGAAGGTCGACTGGCACCTGGGCTTCGCAATCGCCGGTGTCGGCATGACGCTGGCCGTCGTGCAGTACGTCCTCGGCGGGCGGCACCTCGGCGACATCGGCAAGCTGCCGCCGACCCCGGCCACGCCCGAGGAGCGGCGCACGGCGCTGCGCCGGGTGCTGCTCTGGACCGCCGTCGCGGCCGTGGCGCTGCTGCTGGACGTGCTGCTCGGCACGTTCCACATCGAGCACATCGTCAACCTGATGGCCGTGCTCGGCGTCGTCGTGCCGATCGTCTACTTCGCGGTGATGTTCCGCAGCCCGTCCCTGGACCGCACGGAGCGGCCCAAGGTCGTCGCCTTCATGTGGTTCTTCATCACGTCCGTGCTGTTCTGGATGATCTACGACCAGTCCGGCTCGCTGCTGACGATCTTCGCGGACGGCAAGACCGACCGCATGATCGGCGGCTGGGAGTTCCCGGCGAGCTGGTTCCAGTCCGTGAACCCGGCGTACATCATCGTCCTCGCGCCGCTGTTCGCCACCTTCTGGGTGTGGCTCGCCAAGCGGAACCGCGAGCCCAACACGGTCACCAAGTTCGCCCTGGCCATGCTGCTGATCGCGGGCTCGTTCGGGATCATGGGCCTGGCCGGTGCCGCCGCCGCGGGCAGCGAGACCGGCAAGGTCACCGTGTTCTGGCTGCTGGCGGTCTACCTGGTGCAGACGATCGGTGAGCTGTGCCTCTCCCCGGTGGGCCTGTCGCTGTCGACCAAGCTGGCCCCGCCGCAGTTCATGAGCCAGATCATGGGCCTGTGGTTCCTCGCCACGGCGACCGGCAACGCCCTCAACGGCTGGGCCGTCAAGCTGAACGCCCCGATGGGCGACGCGGCGTACTACACGATGTGGGCGCTCATAGCGGCGGGAGCCGGAGTGGCCTTCCTGCTGGCGTCGAAGAAGATCCGCGCCCTCATGGGCGACGTGCACTGACCCGCACGCATCCCGGTCCCACCACGGCCGGAGGCCCGCCGCGGCACGCTGCCCGGCAAGCCTCCGGCCGTTGTGCTACGGTTGACCCAGTTGCAGTTGTGGTACCCAAGAATTTGTGCGCCTGGGAAATTGTGATCCCAGGCGCTCTTTCTTTTCCGGAGGCATTCCGGAGTGGGGCGATCATCTCGACGATTCGGAGCCGTAGCGTGCGGCTTCGTAGGATCCCCATGAAGGAGAAAATTATGGCTTCCGGCACCGTGAAGTGGTTCAACTCGGAAAAGGGCTTCGGCTTCCTGGAGCAGGACGGCGGCGGCCCCGACGTCTTCGCCCACTACTCCAACATCGACGCCCAGGGCTTCCGTGAGCTCCTCGAGGGCCAGAAGGTGGAGTTCGACGTCACGCAGGGCCCCAAGGGCCCGCAGGCGGAGAACATCCGCGCCCTCTGATGGGCTGAGCGCCCCGGCGCTCCGCCGGTGCGAGTTCACCACTCGCACCGGTCACCCAACATCGCGCAACGGGCCCGCACCGGACGGTGCGGGCCCCTTGCGTGCCCCCGAGCTCCCTGCCGCGGGGAGTTCCGCGCCCCCGGGCGCGGTCCGTCCCGTACGTCGACGAGCTCGCCCGCCGCAGGAAGGCTTTGCATGTACACCACCCCGTCCCACTCCGGAGCTTCGGCCTCGGGCCGCTCCCGCTCCGGCCGGCCGGCCTCCGGCTCCGCCC
>NZ_WHPN01000367.1 GCF_009735685.1 Streptomyces lycii
CGCGACAGCGCGGCGGCGTCTCAGGCCTCGCGCGGGGCGCCGCGGACACCGCACAGGTGCAGCAGGGCGGCCACCGCACGGTACGGGTCGGTGCGCCCGGCCCGCTCCTCCGCGGCCAGCATCCGTTCCAGCTCCCGCACGTCCGCGGGCTGCGCGTCGTCGGCCGCCTGGTCGGTGAAGACCCGCACGCCGTACCAGGCGTGCAGCGGGGTGCCGATGCCGGTGAGCGTGTCGCTGAGCGCGGACAGGCTCAGGGCGCGGCCCGGGGCGCCGGCGCGGTTGACGTACACCGGTGAGTCGAACGCGGTGTGCGCCGTCTGCCAGTCCCCGGCGAGGCCCGGCCGCATGGCCAGCGCGTCGGCGTTCCGCACGAGCAGCGACAGCAGCCCGCCCGGCGCCAGCACCCGGGCCAGGCCCGCGAGGATCGGGTCCGGCTCCGCCACGTACATCAGCACGCCGTGGCAGAGGACCACGTCGAAACTGCCCGGCGTGAAGTGCGCGCCCGTCTCCCGGGCGTCGCCCTCCACCAGCTGGAACCGCTCGCGGATGCCCTCCGGCTCGGCGGCCAGCGTGGTGCGCACGGCCTTCTGTATCGCCGGGTCGGACTCCAGCAGGGTCACCCGGTGCCCGGCGCGGGCCAGCCGCAGCGCCTGGGTGCCGTCACGGACCTCCGGCCCGGGGTGCTCCCCGTCGGGCCCCGGCGCCGCGCCGGTCCTCCCGGAAGCAGGCAGCGGGCCCGGGCCGACACCGACGTCGAGGACGCGCAGCCGCTGCCCGAACGGGAAGCGCGCCGCGAGCTGTTCCTCCAGCTGCCGGGCGACGATCTCCCGGCGCACGCTGATGCGTATCCCCTCCAGGCCGCCCAGCCAGCTCGTGGCGGAGCCCGGGTGAAATCCGGCAGGGCTGGGGCCGGCTCCTGCGGAACCGGCCGTACTCAGGGCCGCTCTCCGCGCTTGACCTGCGGCTTCGGCAGCCGGAGCCGCCGCATCTGCAGGGTCCGCATCAGGGCGTACGGGACCGCGCCGCGGAGGTTCTCGTCGGGGAAGCGGCTGCGCAGCTGCTTCTTCAGCCGGATCGACGTGCCGATCGAGTCGATGACGATCATCACGATGACGCCCATCCAGAGCACCAGCGAGATGTTCTTGATCTGCCCCGGCAGCATGCTCATCACCAGGATGATCACGGCCAGCGGCAGGAAGTACTCGGCGACGGCGAACCGGGAGTCGACATAGTCGCGCGCGAAGCGCCGGACCGGGCCCTTGTCGCGCAGCGGCAGATAGCGCTCGTCACCGCCCGCCAGCGCCTCGCGCTGCTTCGCGAGGTCCGCACGGCGCGCCTCGCGCTGGCGCTTGGCGGCCTCCTTGCGGTTCGCGGGCGTCACGGCGACGCTGCGGCGCTGGGACTGGGCGACGGCACGCTTCGGCGTGGGGCGGCCCTTGGGCGCCTGCGGGTCGCGGGGCTGCTTCGGCTGGTCCGCGGTCACCCTGGAGGGCGCGGACTGCTCGTCCTTGGATCGGCTTCGGAACACAAAGCCCAAGGGTACGCCGGTCGCGGGTGTGGACCCCAGCCCGGCGGGGAACGATCCCGCAACGGCTCGCCCCGGAAACCGGGGCGGTATCGGGACACAGCGGACGGGCTCGTCCTCCGTCCGGCCCCCACCTACTCCCTGCGCCGGAGAAGACCCGCACGTGATCGTCCTGGAGGATGAGCGCATCCGCGGCGGATCAGTGCGGTAATGGAAGCAGGCCCCGTAATGTGGGTCCGAGGAAGTGCTGGAGCTCAAGCCCGGAGAAGGGGGCGCGCGAGGCCCATGAGCGGTGTCATGAAGCGGATGGGGATGCTTTTCCGCGCGAAGGCCAACAAAGCCCTGGACCGGGCGGAGGACCCGCGCGAGACCCTTGACTACTCGTACCAGAAGCAGCTCGAACTGCTGCAGAAGGTCCGGCGCGGGGTCGCGGACGTCGCGACCTCCCGCAAGCGGCTCGAATTGCAGCTCGGCCAGTTGCAGGGCCAGTCGAGCAAGCTGGAGGACCAGGGCCGCAAGGCCCTCGCCCTCGGCCGGGAGGACCTCGCCCGCGAGGCGCTGTCCCGCCGGGCCGCGCTCCAGCAGCAGGTCACCGACCTGGAGACGCAGCACCAGACGCTCCAGGGCGAGGAGGAGAAGCTGACGCTCGCCGCGCAGCGCCTCCAGGCCAAGGTGGACGCCTTCCGTACGAAGAAGGAGACCATCAAGGCCACCTACACGGCCGCGCAGGCGCAGACCCGGATCGGCGAGGCCTTCTCCGGCATCTCCGAGGAGATGGGCGACGTCGGCCTGGCGATCCAGCGGGCCGAGGACCGCACCGCGCAGTTGCAGGCGCGGGCCGGGGCGATCGACGAGCTGATGGCGTCCGGCGCGCTGGACGACCCGTCCGGCATGGCCAAGGACGACATCGCGGCCGAGCTGGACCGGCTGTCCGGCGGTACGGACGTCGAGCTGGAGCTGCAGCGCATGAAGGCCGAGCTGGCCGGCGGCGGCGCCGGCTCCCAGCAGGCCCTGGAAGGCGGGCAGCCGGGGCAGGGCGAGAGCGCCCCCGCCCCGCAGCAGCCGCAGGACCAGCAGCAGAGCGGACCGGACTTCCGCAAGCAGTAACCCCCGGATCCTGGCGCGGCCGGGTCCCCGATTGGAGGTCGTCGTGATCGTACGGATCATGGGGGAGGGGCAGGTGAAGCTGGCCGACAGCCACTTCGCCGAGCTCAACAAACTGGACGACGAACTGCTCCAGGAGCTGGAGAGCGGTGACGGCGCGGGCTTCCGCCGCACCTTCGGCGCTCTCCTCGGCGCGGTGCGCGAACTCGGCGAGCCGCTGCCCGCCGACTCCCTGGAGCCGTCCGAGCTGATCCTGCCGTCCCCGGACGCCTCGCTCGAGGAGGTCCGGGAGATGCTGGGCGACAGCGGGCTGATCCCGGAGCTGTGAGCCCGGCCCGCCTCCGGCGCCGGCTGCGGGCCCACCCGCTCGCGCTCGACACCGCGCTCGCGGGTGCGCTGCTCGTCGTCGTACTGATCAATCTGGCGGTCGAGGGCAGACCGCACGCGCGGCCGCGGTTCGGGGAGCCGCCGGAGCCGCTCAGTGTGCTGATCGCCGTGCTGGCCTGCGTGGCCCTGGTGCTGCGCAGGCGCAGGCCCGCCCAAGTGCTGGCCTGCACCGGCGCCCTGACCGTGCTGCAACTGGTGACGGGCCCCGGTGAGGAGGGTGCCCCGGTCGCGGCGACCGTGGCCGTCGCGCTCTACACCGTCGCCTCCCGCACCGACCGCTCGACGACCTGGCGCGTCGGCGCCGTCACCGTCGCCGGGCTCACCGCGGCGGCCATGCTGTTCGGCGCCACACCCTGGTACGACCAGCGGAATCTGGGCATCGCCGGCTGGCTCGGCATGTCCGCCGCCGCCGGGGACGCGGTGCGCAGCCGGCGCGCGTTCATCGACGCCATCCGGGAGCGCGCCGACCGGGCGGAGGCCACCCGCGAGGAGGAGGCCCGGCGCCGGGTCGCCGAGGAACGGCTGCGGATCGCCCGCGAGCTGCACGACGTGGTCGCGCACAACATCGCCCTGGTCAACGTGCAGGCCGGGGTCGCCGCGCACGTCATGGACAACCGCCCGGACCAGGCCAAGGAGGCGCTCGCGCACGTACGCGAGGCCAGCCGGTCGGCGCTGAACGAGCTGCGGGCCACCGTCGGCCTGCTCCGCCAGTACGGCGACCCGGCCGCGCCCACCGAGCCCGCGCCGGGGCTCGGTGTGCTGGACCAGCTCGTGGACGGCTTCGTCCGTGCCGGGCTGCCGGTGGACGTGGAGGTCTCCTCGGACGGCGGACGCGGCCCCTGGCACAGCCGCGACGCGGCCCGGGCCGCCGAGGTCGCCGGGGAACTGCCGTCGGCGGTCGACCTGACGGCGTACCGGGTGGTGCAGGAGGCGCTGACCAACGTACGGAAGCACGCCGGTGACGGGGCGTCGGCCGTGGTGCGCATCGGCCGGGACCGGGATCTGCTGGAGATCTCCGTGCTGGACGACGGGGCGGGCTGCGGCAGCTCCACGGGGCCGCTGCCGGGCGGGCACGGGCTGATCGGCATGCGGGAGCGCGCGGCGGCGCTGGGCGGGGACTGCGAGGCGGGGCCGCGCCGCCCGCGCGGGTTCCGGGTCCACGTACGGCTGCCGCTGACCGGGGCGGCGGTGGCCGGGGCGGGATCGGGTACCGGCGCCGGGACGGGGGCCGGGACCGGGAGGGGCATTGGGACCGGGACCGTGGCGGGCATCGGAGCCGGGACGGGCTCCCGGGCCGGAGCCGGAGCCGGAACGGGTGCCGGAGCCGGGACGAACGCCGGGCCGGGCGCCGGTACCGGGCCGGGCGCCGGTACCGGGGCGGACGCGGGTGCCGGTGACGCGGGTGGTGCCGGTGACGTGGGTGCCGGGGGCACGGCGGGGACGGCGGGCACGGCGGGGACGGCGCCCGGCGGACGAGCCGCCGGCACGGGCGCCACCAAGGCCGCGGCCTCGACCGCGGCGACGGCGGGAACGACGGCCGGAACGACGGGAACCGCGGCCGGAACGACGGGAACAAGGACCGGAACCGCCCCCGGAACGACGGCCGGAGACCGGGCCCGGGAACGGGCCGAAGACCGAGCCGAAGACCGAGCCGAAGACCAGGCCGAGGACAGAGCCGACGACAGCGCCGGCGGCAGGGCCGGGACGGCGCCCGCGGGTGCCGCCCGGTGCCGCGGCCGGAAAACAGGGGGAACCACGTGACCATCCGGGTACTGCTCGCCGACGACCAGGCCCTGCTGCGCAGCGCCTTCCGGATCCTGGTCGACTCCGAACCCGGCATGGAGGTCGTCGGAGAGGCCGCCGACGGCGCGGACGCCGTCCGGCTGGCCGCCGAACAGCGGGCCGACGTCGTGCTGATGGACATCCGCATGCCCGGCACGGACGGTCTCGCCGCCACCCGCACGATCGGCGCCGATCCCGCCCTCGCGGGCGTCCGCGTGCTGATCCTGACGACCTTCGAGGTCGACACGTACGTCGTCGAGGCCCTGCGGGCGGGCGCCTCCGGCTTCCTCGGCAAGGGCGCCGAGCCCGACGAACTCCTGGCGGCGATCCGGACCGTGGCGTCCGGCGAGTCGCTGCTGTCCCCGGTCGCGACGACCGGGCTCATCTCCGCCTTCCTCGCCCAGAGCCCCGCGCCCGCCGACGACGGCCCGGCCGGGGCCGGCGTACCGGGCGCCGGCCGGCTGGACGCGCTCACCGGCCGCGAACGGGAGGTCCTGGCGCAGGTCGCGGCGGGCCTGTCGAACGACGAGATCGGCGAGCGGCTCACCGTCAGCCCGCTGACGGTGAAGACCCATGTGAACCGCGCCATGGCGAAGCTCGGCGCCCGGGACCGCGCCCAGCTGGTCGTCATCGCCTACGAGTCGGGGCTGGTACGCCCAAGGGTGGAGTGAGGGCCCGGCGGGGCGTACTGCGGCTGCGGTACGCGGCGGACACGGAACCGACCTGAGGGCGAGGAATCGCCGCCCGGGGATGGTTGATCGTAGGGACGGGACGACTGTGCCCTCCCGGCGGCCGACTCCGCCCGTCCGGGAAACCGACCGGACCGCCCCGGAAAGAGAGACCTTCACCCATGTCCTGGCTGTCCAGAATCAGCCTCGCGCAACGGGCGCTGATCGCCCTGTCGGCGATCGTCGCGGTGGTGTTCGGCGCCATCGCGATACCCCAGCTCAAGCAGCAGCTGCTGCCCTCCCTCGAACTGCCGATGGTGTCGGTCATCGCGCCGTACCAGGGTGCCTCGCCCGATGTGGTCGAGAAGCAGGTGGTCGAGCCGCTCGAGGACGGCATCCAGGCGGTCGACGGGATCACCGGCGTCACCGCGACGGCGAGCGAGGGCTCCGCCGTCGTCATGGCCCAGTTCGACTACGGCGACAACACCGACCGGATCGTCACCGACGTCCAGCAGGCCGTGAACCGCGCCCGCGCCGCGCTCCCCGACGACGTGGACCCGCAGGTGGTCGCCGGCTCCACGGACGACATCCCGACGGTCGTCCTCGCCGCCACGTCCGACGACGACCAGCAGGCCCTGGCCGGCCGGCTGGAGCGCTCCGTGCTGCCCGCCCTGGAGGACATCGAGGGCGTCGGCCAGGTCACCCTGGACGGCGTGCGCGAGCGGGTCGTCGCCGTCACCCCGGACGACGCGAAGCTGGCGCGGGCCGGACTGAACGCCGCCGCCGTCGCCGAGGCGCTGCGCGCGGGCGGTGCCTCGGTGCCCGCCGGCGCGCTCACCGAGGACGGCAAGAGCAGGACCGTCCAGGTCGGCGGCGGCTACACCTCGCTGAAGGAGATCGAGGAGCTGCGGGTCGCACCGGCCGCCGCGCCCGGCGCCGAGGCCCCGAAGGCCGCGAAGCCGGTCCGCCTGGGCGACGTGGCGACCGTGCGGGAGCAGGACGCCGAAGCGACCTCGCTCACCCGCACCAACGGCGAGCCGAGCCTCGGCATCGTCATGACCATGGGGCAGGACGGCAGCGCCGTCGACATCTCCGAGGCCGTCCGGGACGAGCTGCCGCAGCTCCGCGCGACCCTCGGCGACGGCGCCGAGCTGACCGTCGTCAGCGACCAGGGGCCCGCGGTCTCCAAGTCGATCGAGTCGCTGACCACCGAGGGCCTTCTCGGACTGGTCATGGCCGTCGTCGTGATCCTGGTCTTCCTGGTGTCGCTGCGCTCCACGCTGGTGACCGCGGTGTCGATCCCGCTGTCCGTGGTGATCACCCTGATCGTGCTGTGGACCCGCGACCTGTCGCTCAACATGCTGACCCTGGGCGCGCTGACGATCGCCATCGGCCGGGTCGTGGACGACTCGATCGTCGTGCTGGAGAACATCAAGCGGCACCTGTCCTACGGCGAGGAGCGGCAGCGGGCCATTCTCGCCGCGGTCCGCGAGGTGTCCGGCGCGATCACCTCCTCGACGCTGACCACCGTCGCGGTGTTCCTGCCCATCGGTGTCGTGGGCGGCATGGTCGGCGCCCTGTTCGGCGACTTCTCGCTGACCGTCTCGGTGGCGCTGCTGGCCTCGCTGCTGGTCTCGCTGACCGTCGTGCCGGTGCTGTCGTACTGGTTCCTGCGCACCCCGGCCCCCGCCGCCGGCACCGGGCCGGAGGACATGCGCCGCGCCGCCGAGGAGAAGGAGGCGAAGAGCGTCCTGCAGCGGATGTACGTACCGGTGCTCCGGTTCGCCACCCGCCGCCGGTTCACCAGCGTGGTCATCGCCGTGCTGGTGCTGGTCGCCACCATCGGCATGGCGCCGATGCTGAAGACCAACTTCCTCGACGCCGGCGAGACGGACACCGTCTCCGTCAAGCAGGAGCTGGAGCCCGGCACCGGGCTGGCCGCCGCGGACCGGTCCGCGCGGCGGATCGAGGAGCTGCTGGACGGGCTGGACGAGGTCGAGGACTACCAGGTCACCGTCGGCTCGTCCGGCATCATGGCGGCCTTCGGCGGCGGTACGGGCGCCAACCAGGCCTCGTACCAGGTGAAGCTCGCCGACGCGGGCGACTCGGCGGCCGTCGTCGAGAAGGTCCGCGACGGCCTCGCGGACCTCGGCGAGGGCGTCGGGGACACCACGGTCTCCGCCGGCGACGGCTTCGCGAGCCAGGACCTGAGCGTCGTGGTGAAGGCCGGTGACGCCGAGACCCTGAAGAAGGCCGCCGAGCAGGTGCGCGGCGAGGTCGCGAAGCTGGAGGACGTCACCGACGTCAGCAGCGACCTGTCCGAGAGCGTGCCGCGGATCTCGGTCACGGCCGGACCGGAGGCGGCGGCCCACGGGCTGAACGACACCACGCTCGGCCAGGCCGTCACCCAGGCGGTGCGCGGCACCACCTCCGGCACGGCGGTCATCGACGACACCGAGCGGGACGTCGTCGTCCGCTCGGCGAAGCCCGCCGAGACCGAGGCACAGCTGAAGCGGCTCACCCTCACCACGCCCGCCGGGCCGGTGAAGCTCGCCGAGGTCGCCGAGGTCGAGACGGTGCCCGGGCCGGTGCAGACCACCCGCATCGACGGGGCACGGGCCGCGACGGTCACGGCCAAGCCCACCGGGGACAACACCGGGGCCATCGGCCTGGAGCTGCAGACCAAGCTGGACGCGCTGGACCTGCCGGAGGGCGCCACGGCCGCCATCGGCGGTGTCTCGGAGGACCAGGACGAGGCGTTCACGGCGCTGGGGCTCGCCATGCTGGCGGCCGTCGCGATCGTCTTCATGCTCCTCGTCGGCACCTTCCGGTCGCTGGTGCAGCCGCTGATCCTGCTGGTGTCGATCCCGTTCGCGGCGACCGGCGCGCTGGGGCTGCTGGTCGCGACCGGCACGCCGATGGGCGTACCGGCGATGATCGGCATGCTGATGCTGATCGGCATCGTGGTCACCAACGCCATCGTGCTGATCGACCTCATCAACCAGTACCGGGCGAAGGGCTACGGCATCGTCGAGGCGGTCGTCGAGGGCGGCCGGCACCGGCTGCGGCCCATCCTGATGACGGCGCTCGCCACGATCTTCGCGCTGCTGCCGATGGCGCTCGCGATCACCGGGGACGGCGGTTTCATCTCGCAGCCGCTCGCGGTGGTGGTGATCGGCGGTCTGATCACGTCGACGCTGCTCACGCTGCTGCTGGTGCCGACGCTGTACGCGATGGTCGAGCTGCGCAAGGAGCGGCGGGCCGCGAAGCGCGCCGCGAAGCGGGGCGGCTCCGGCGGGGACGCCGGGCAGTCCGGTGACACCGGGGGCGACGGGCCCGGCACCGCGGAGGAGGACCGCACCCCGGAACCGGCCGGGGTCTGACAACGCCGGACGGCCGGGGCCGCACCACTGGGGGGTGCGGCCCCGGCCGCTGTCGTGTGCCGGCGCCCGCGCCGCCGGGGGCGGCGCGGGCCGTACAGCGCCGCCCGTACGAGGCGCGGCGCCGGTAGGCGTTCCGGACGCCGCGCGAGGCCCCGTGCGTATCCATACGAGGGGCCCCGTACGAGGATCCGCACGGGGCCCCTGCGAAGCCCTTGACGCACGCCGCGCCGCCGCTGTCCGTGGCGGCGGCAGCCGGCTGCCCGCGCTGTCCGCGCCCGCGGCGCGGCCCGTCGCGGCGCGTCCGTTACGGCAGCGCCAGCATGCGCTCCAGCGCGAGCTTCGCGTACTTCTCCGTCTCCGGCTCGACCTGGATCCGGTTGACGACCTTGCCGTCCACCAGCGACTCCAGCGCCCAGACCAGGTGCGGCAGGTCGATCCGGTTCATCGTCGAGCAGAAGCAGACCGTCTTGTCGAGGAAGACGACCTCCTTGTCCTCGGCCGCGAACCGGTTGGCGAGCCGGCGCACCAGGTTCAGCTCGGTGCCGATCGCCCACTTGGAGCCCGCCGGGGCGTTCTCCAGGGTCCTGATGATGTGCTCGGTGGACCCGACCTGGTCCGCCGCCGAGACCACCTCGTGCTTGCACTCGGGGTGGACGAGCACGTTCACGCCGGGGATGCGCTCCCGGACGTCCCGTACGGACTCCAGCGAGAACCGCCCGTGCACCGAGCAGTGGCCGCGCCACAGGATCATCTTGGCCGCGCGCAGCTCCTCGGCGGTCAGCCCGCCGCCCGGCTTGTGCGGGTTGTAGACGACGCAGTCGTCCAGCGAGAGGCCCATGTCGCGCACGGCGGTGTTGCGGCCGAGGTGCTGGTCCGGGAGGAAGAGCACCCTGGTGTCCGGGCCGCCCTGCCCGAAGGCCCAGTCCAGGGCCCGCTTGGCGTTGGAGGAGGTGCAGATGGTGCCGCCGTGCCGGCCGGTGAAGGCCTTGATGTCGGCGGAGGAGTTCATGTACGACACGGGCACGGTGGAGCCGGCCACGCCCGCGTCGGTGAGCACGTCCCAGCACTCGGCGACCTGCTCGGCGGTGGCCATGTCGGCCATGGAGCAGCCGGCGGCCAGGTCGGGCAGGACGACCTGCTGGCTGTCGGCGGTGAGGATGTCCGCGGACTCGGCCATGAAGTGCACACCGCAGAAGACGATGTACTCCGACCCGGGCCGGGCCGCGGCCTCGCGCGCGAGCTTGAAGGAGTCGCCGGTGACGTCGGCGAACTGGATCACCTCGTCGCGCTGGTAGTGGTGCCCGAGCACGAACACCTTGTCGCCGAGCGCCTCCTTGGCGGCTCGGGCGCGCTCGACCAGGTCCGGGGCGGACGGGGCGGGCAGATCGCCGGGGCACTCCACGCCGCGCTCGCTCTTCGGGTCGGCCTCACGGCCGAGCAGGAGGAGCGCGAGCGGCGTCGGCTGGACATCGAGAGGTTGGGCCGTGGTCACTGCACGCACCCTTTCTGGTTTCTACAGACACCCTTTTCGTCTGAATGACGTTATCTATGATAACTGCTTTGCGTCACGTTGACGATGGCCATCGTGTCGATGTGACGCATCCGCCTCCCGAGGGCGACGGGTGTGTCCCCGCGCGGCGGTGTGCGAGCATGAAAGACGGAAACCGACGTCGTGGCCCGGAATGAATCCGGGGAGCCGTGGGTTGCAGCCGACGGCAAGCGATCCGTACAACCCGGGAGAGAAGCAGATGTCCGTTCAGGACGAGAAGACCACCGCGAGCGACGGCATCCTCCTGTCCGACGCCGCCGCGGCCAAGGTCAAGGCCCTGCTGGAGCAGGAGGGCCGGGACGACCTGGCTCTGCGCGTCGCCGTCCAGCCCGGCGGCTGTTCCGGCCTGCGCTACCAGCTCTTCTTCGACGAGCGTTCGCTCGACGGCGACGTCGTGAAGGACTTCGACGGGGTCAAGGTCGTCACCGACCGGATGAGCGCCCCGTACCTGGGCGGTGCGTCCATCGACTTCGTCGACACCATCGAGAAGCAGGGCTTCACGATCGACAACCCGAACGCCAGCGGCTCCTGCGCCTGCGGCGACTCCTTCAGCTGAGCCCCGCCGGGCGCTCGTGGCGGCGCCGGCCGACAAGANCACGGGTCCCGCCGCCTTCTCGTCGCTCCCGTCCCCGGCGGACCGCCGGGGACCCGCGCTCATTTCAGTTCCGGCGCCTTGTCCGGCAGCGCCTTGCCGTCCGCCGCGTCGACCACCTCGCGGTCGCCCGGCGACTCCTTCAGCTCCACCTTCTCCTCGAACATCTTGGCGACCTTGATGCAGGGCTGCCCCGGGTTCTTCTCGACCCCGGTGACCCGGGCCCGCACCGTGTCACCGGACACCTCGGCGGAGGCCGAGTAGTCCGTGCACACCCCGCCCCAGAAGTGCAGCGTCAGGGTCCGGCCGTCGACCTGGTACGAGACGATGTTGACGGCCTCCCCGGCGCCGTCCCCCTCGCCGGGCGCGCCCGGGCGCGACTCCGGCGGGGCGCCGGTGTCCTCGCCGCCGCGCGCGATGTGCTCGTCCCGCACCGCCGGATGGGTGACCGTCGAGGTGTTCTCCGAGCCGGGCAGCTCCACCTCGAACAGCCACGACGGCACGAGCGCCGGCTCGCCGTCCACGAAGTGCACCGCCTGGCCCGGCACCGCGTCGCTGATCTTCGAGGGAGCGGGCTTCACCGTGCCGGGCCCGTCCTCCTTCGACGGAAGGGTGCACGGCTGCGACCGCGCGGCCCCGTCGCCGTCCCCGTGCGGCACCGCCGAGGCGCAGCCGCCGATGCCGACCCCGCCGCCGCCGCGCTCCGCGTTCAGCCGCTTCAGCGCCTGTTCCGCGCTCATCAACGGATACTCCGGACCCTTCACCAGCTCCGCCAGGCGTCCGCTGCCGCCCACGAGCTGCCCGTCCGAGCCCACCTGGAGACCGGTCTGCCAGCCGTAACTGGGCAGCCCGCCGAGCACCGGCTCCGCGTTCACCGTCCGTACGGCCCCCAGCGCCCGGCTCGCGTCCAGTTTCGCGTCGCTCAGCCCGATCGCGTCCAGCACCGGCCCGGCGGCCTGCTCCGCCTCGCGCTCGGTGACGGGTTCGCCGTCACTGCCGCCACCGCCGGCTGTGCCGCCGGGCGCCGGGCAGCGGGCCGCGGGCCCGCCGCCGCCCTTGCCGTCCTGCTGCGCGCAGTTGTCGGAGCCGCCGGGGCCGTAACGGTGGTACGTCCAGTTGCCGGGCGCCTTCGTGCCCACCTCCAGCACCGGCCCGGAGCCGTCCTTGGGGGCGCCGAACTTCCAGGTGTCACCGTCCGACCGGGCCTTGCCCGGCACGTCCAGGGCCTTCGCCAGCTGCTCGGCACGCTCCCGCGAGACCTCGCCGCCCGGCCGGTACACGGGAGCCGTCCGCGGTCCGCGGGGCAGCTCGCCCTCCGCGACGTACCGCGCGCCGGACGGGTCGGGCTCGCCGGGCGCGACACCCGGTCCGCCGTCCTCCGCCCGCTCGCCGTAGCCGTCGAGGCGCAGCGGGGGCGGGTCCCCGCCGTCCGACGCGGCGCTGCCGCCGCTGTCGCCGTCCGAGGCGGTCGAGGCCCAGTAGGCCCCGCCGCCCCCGGCGAGCAGCACGGCCGCGGCGACGGAGGCGGCGACGACCGAGGAGCGCCTGCGGGGGCGTCCGGAGGTCTGCCGACCGGCGTCGGCCTGCTCGGGCGTGTTGTCCGGGGGGTTCTCGGTGGTCACCGCTTCGCTCCTCACGCTGCGCACCGGCGGGATGCCGTGCCCCCTTCGGCCGGGGACGCGGATGGGACGGGGCGGGGGAGCGAGTGGTTCCCTCTGCGGACGCTCAGTCGCCGTATTCGGACATGCCGTCCAGCAGCCGCGCGGACGCCGGGGGTACCACGATGCCGTGCAGCCGGGACGCCGGCACGGGCTCCGCGGCGGCCGGAACGCCCGCCCGCCAGTGCGGAACCATCCGCGCGCAGTCACCGCGCAGCTCCGCGAGGCCGCCGTCGAGCTCCAGCGGGGTGGTCTCGGCGGTGAGCGGCCAAGCGGGGGATCCCGCGGTCTTCGGCATGGGGCCTCCTGGTCCGGAGTGGTGCCGTATCGGTACGGCACCCTTCTTCAGGCACCGTATGTACCCCGGGTCCGGCGAAAAAAAGCCCTACTATCGGGTAGTTTTGGCGGGTCGGGGGAGCACCCGGAAACGGGTAGCGTGAGCTGTCCCCCTTTCCATCAGCCGCATCCGCCCAGGAGAGCCCCCGCCGTGCATATCGCAGTCACCGGCTCCATCGCCACCGACCACCTGATGTCCTTCCCCGGCCGCTTCGCCGACCAGCTCGTCGCCGACCAGCTGCACACGGTCTCGCTCTCCTTCCTGGTCGACACCCTCGACGTGCGGCGCGGAGGCGTGGGGGCGAACATCTCCTTCGGCATGGGCCAGCTCGGGGTCCGGCCGATCCTGGTCGGCGCCGCGGGGCCCGACTTCGGCGAGTACCGCGCCTGGCTCGACCGGCACGGCGTCGACACCGCCTCCGTACGGATCTCCGAGGTGCTGCACACCGCCCGCTTCGTCTGCACGACCGACGCCGACCACAACCAGATCGGCTCCTTCTACACCGGCGCGATGAGCGAGGCGCGGCTGATCGAGCTGAAGGCGGTCGCCGACCGGGTCGGCGGGCTCGACCTGGTCCTCATCGGCGCGGACGACCCGGAGGCGATGCTCCGCCACACGGAGGAGTGCCGGAACCGCGGCATCCCCTTCGCCGCCGACTTCTCGCAGCAGATCGCCCGCATGGACGGCGACGACATCCGGGTCCTGCTGGACGGGGCGGCGTACCTCTTCTCCAACGAGTACGAGAAGGGCCTCATCGAGTCCAAGACCGGCTGGACCGCCGACGAGATCCTGGACAGGGTCGGCACCCGGGTCACCACGCTCGGCGCCCGGGGCGTCCGCATCGAGCGGACCGGTGAGCCGGTGATCGAGGTCGGCTGCCCGGAGGAGGACACGAAGGCGGACCCGACGGGCGTCGGCGACGCGTTCCGCGCGGGCTTCCTGGCGGGCCTCGCCTGGCAGGTGAGCCTGGAGCGGGCGGCGCAGCTCGGCTGCATGCTGGCCACGCTGGTGATCGAGACGGTGGGCACGCAGGAGTACGAGCTGAGCCGCACCCACTTCATGGAGCGCTTCACGAAGACGTACGGGGACGACGCGGCGGCGGAGGTCCGCGCCCACCTCGCCTGAACACGGGTCCGGGGCGGCATTACGGAGAGGTTCGGGGCCGTACGGATCGGTTCGCGGTGGTGCGGGGCGGGGGTCGGCCGGGACCGGTTCGTACGGGACCCGGCCGGTCCGGGCTTCGCGGGCGGCGGCTTCGCGGGCCGGGAGGCCTGGCGGGACCGGCCGCGCGCGGTTTCACGTCCCCGTGGGGCGGCCGGGACCCGTATGGCGCCCGGGTGGCGTACGAGGCCGGTGGACCGTGCGGGCCGGTGGACCGTACGAGGCTGGTGGACCGTTCGGGCCGGTGGACCGTGCGGGCCGGTGGACCGTACGAGGCCGGTGGACCGTTCGGGCCGGTGGACCGTTCGGGCCGGTGGACCGTGCGGGCCGGTGAACCGTTCGGAGAGCCCGCCCGGCCCCGGCGGGCCGTGCCGCCACCCCGCCGTCCGGCTCTTCCTCTCCCGCCCCCGGGACTCCGCAGGACCCGCCTCCGGTACTCCGCGGACCTGCCTCCGGTTCCGCGGACCCCGGTCCGGACCGCGGGGCAACGGCCCCCGGGCCGCCGCCGCTCAGGAGCGGCGGCGCACCAGATAAGAGGTGCCCCCGCCCGGGCCCGCCGGGCGCTCGCCCGCGTACTCCTGCCCGCGCATCTCGCACCAGGCCGGGATGTCGAGCCGCGCGGCCTCGTCGTCGGAGAGCACCGACACCAGCGAGCCGACCGGCACGTCACCGATCACCTTCGCCAGCTCGATCACCGGGATCGGGCACCGCTTGCCGAGCGAGTCCACGGTCAGCGCCGGTGCGTCTCCGGCCGGTGCCGCCGAGTCCGCCGCCGGCGAGAAGTCCCCGGACGTCTGCCCGGATGTCTGCTCGGAAGGAGGCCCGGACGTCTGCCGCTCGGGCGACTGCTCGGACGCCTGCTCGGACACGGGCTCGGGCGCCCGTGCCCCGGTCACCTGCTCTGGCGTGGGCCGCGCCCCGGACGCCTGCTCGGACGCGGGCCGCGCCCCGGACGTCCGCGGCTCGGGCCCCGTGGCCGCGGCCCGCTCCCCGGCCGGTGCGCCGAACCGCTCGCGGACCTCCCGCACCACCTCCGGCAGCACCTCCAGGAACCGTTCGACCTCCGCCGCCGTGTCCTCGGCCCCCACCGGCAGCGACACCCGGAGATTCCCCTCCGAGAGCGCACCCATTGCCCGCAGCACATGACTCGGCACCAGCGTGCTCGACGTGCAGGACGAACCGGAGGACACGGAGAACCCGTGCCGGTCCAGCTCGTGCAGCAGGGCCTCCCCGTCGACATAGAGACACGACAGGGTGACCAGGTGCGGCAGCCGCCGCACCGGGTCGCCGACCACCTCCACATCGGGCACCACCCGCGGCGCGCGCGTCCGGATCCGGTCCACCAGCGCCCGCAGCCGCTCCGCCTCCGCGGCCGCCTCCTGCCGTACGGCCCGCAGGGCGGCCGCCGCCGCGACGACCGCGGGCACGTTCTCGAAGCCGGGGGAGCGGCCCGACTCCCGGTCGTCCACCGGCCCGCGCGGCGCGAACCGGGTCCCCTTGCGCACCGCGAGCAGGCCGACCCCGGGCGGCCCGCCCCACTTGTGCGCGCTGCCGGCCAGCAACGACCAGCCGGCCTCGACCGGCCCCCAGGCCAGCGACTGCGCGGCGTCCACGAACAGCGGCACCCCCGCCGCCCGGCAGGACTCCGCGACCTCGGCGACCGGCTGCTCCGTACCCACCTCGTGGTTGGCGGACTGCAGACAGGCGAGCGCGGTCCCCGGGCCCAGCGCCGCGGCGAACGCGTCCGGGTCCACCCGGCCCGTGCGGTCGACGCCGACCTCCTCGTACGCGCCGCCGTCCGCCTCGTGGGCCTCGGCGGCGTGCAGCACCGAGGAGTGCTCGACGGCGGACACGACCAGACGGCGGCCGGCGCGCCGGCGCCCGGCGAGGGCCCCGGCGATCCCGTCGTGCACGGCACGGGTGCCGGAAGGGGTGAAGACCAGCTCGTCGGGACGGCAGCCGACCGCCTCGGCGGCGGCCTCCCGCGCGGCGTCGAGCAGCATCCGGGCCCGCCGTCCCTCCCGGTGCAGGCGTGCCGGGTCGGCCCAGCCCTCGTCGAAGGCGGCCAGCAGCGCCTGGCGGGCGACGGGGTGCAGCGGGGCGGACGAAGCGGAATCGAAATAGGCCACACCGAACGCTAACCCCGCACCCGGCCCGGCGCCCCGGCCCCACCGGGCCGGGTCCCCGGCGCGCGCCACGCCCGGGCCCGCACACGGCGGCCGGAGCCTTCACCGACACCCCGTCAGCCCGCCCCGGCAAGCCGCCGGAGGCCCTCGTTCCACACCTTCGGGGAGGGCCGCGGCGCGTTGGGCACCCTCCCCGCGCGACGCCAAAACGAGTCCAGTAGGGTTTGGTCCGCATAAACATCCAAACCCCTGCCCGCGATATGGCCCGGCGACCGAACGACAAGACGGCCGCAGGTCGGCGGGCGAGACTCTCGGGAAGGCGCTACGTGAGTCCCAACGGCTCCGACCTCCCCCACCGCCTGAAGGGCGTGGGCGGTACCCCCATGTCGCGGCGCCCGATGCGGCGGAAGCTGCCGCAGGCGCTTGCCGCGGGCCTGGTCCTGGCGACCGCCACCGGTTGCACCTACGAGGATTTCCCCCGCCTCGGAATGCCCACGCCCATCACGGAGGAGGCGCCGCGAATCCTCTCCCTGTGGCAGGGCTCGTGGGCCGCGGCACTCGCCACGGGTGCGCTCGTCTGGGGCCTGATCCTGTGGAGCGTCGTGTTCCACCGGCGCAGCAGGACCAAGGTCGAGATCCCCCGCCAGACGCGGTACAACATGCCGCTGGAGGCCCTCTACACGATCGTGCCGCTGATCATCGTCTCGGTGCTGTTCTACTTCACCGCGCGCGATGAATCGAAGCTGCTGGAGACCTCCGAGAAGCCCGACCACGTCATCAACGTGGTGGGCTACCAGTGGAGCTGGGGCTTCAACTACATGGAGGACATGGACGGCGACGCGGCCAGGCCCGCGAAGCTGCCCGCCGAGGTCGCGTCCATCCCGGACCGCTACCTCGAGTCCGTTCCCGAGGGTGCCGACGGCGTCCACGACGCCGGCATCCCGGGCGACCGCAACCCGCAGAACGGCAACCCGGGCCCGACCCTGTGGCTGCCCAAGGGCGAGTCGGTCCAGTTCATCCTGACCTCGCGGGACGTCATCCACTCCTTCTGGGTGCTGCCGTTCCTGATGAAGCAGGACGTCATCCCCGGACACACCAACGTCTTCGAGGTGACCCCCACCAAGGAGGGCACCTTCAGGGGCAAGTGCGCGGAGCTGTGCGGCGTCGACCACGCCCGGATGCTGTTCAACGTCAAGGTCGTCTCCCCGGAGCGCTACCAGCAGCACCTGGAGGACCTGGCGAAGAAGGGCCAGAACGGGTACATCCCGGCGGGCATCACCCAGGCCGAAGCCGCCAAGAATGCGGAGACGAACAACCCATGAGCATCCTCAACGAATCCCAGGGTGCTGCCGCGACGGCCGAGGCCGCACCCCCCGTGCGGCGGAAGCAGCCGGGTAGCGTCGTGGTGTCGTGGCTGACGACCACAGACCACAAGACGATCGGCACGCTCTATCTCGCGACGTCGTTCATCTTCTTCTGCATCGGCGGTGTGCTGGCGCTCTTCATGCGCGCCGAGCTGGCCCGGCCGGGTACGCAGATCATGTCGAACGAGCAGTTCAACCAGGCGTTCACGATGCACGGCACGATCATGCTGCTGATGTTCGCGACGCCGCTGTTCGCCGGATTCGCCAACTGGATCATGCCGCTGCAGATCGGCGCGCCCGACGTGGCGTTCCCGCGGCTGAACATGTTCGCGTACTGGCTGTACCTCTTCGGCTCCATCATCGCGGTGGCCGGCTTCCTCACCCCGCAGGGCGCCGCCGACTTCGGCTGGTTCGCCTACACCCCGCTGTCGGACGCGATCCGTTCGCCCGGCATCGGCGCGGACATGTGGATCATGGGTCTGGCCTTCTCCGGCTTCGGCACCATCCTGGGCTCGGTCAACTTCATCACCACGATCATCTGCATGCGGGCCCCCGGCCTGACGATGTTCCGGATGCCGATCTTCACCTGGAACGTGCTGCTCACCGGTGTGCTGGTGCTGCTGGCCTTCCCGGTGCTCGCCGCCGCGCTGTTCGCGCTCGAGGTGGACCGCAAGTTCGGGGCACACATCTTCGACCCGGCGAACGGCGGGGCGCTGCTGTGGCAGCACCTCTTCTGGTTCTTCGGCCATCCGGAGGTGTACATCATCGCGCTGCCGTTCTTCGGCATCGTCTCCGAGATCGTCCCGGTCTTCAGCCGCAAGCCGATGTTCGGCTACATCGGCCTGGTCGCCGCGACCATCTCCATCGCGGGCCTGTCGGTGACCGTCTGGGCGCACCACATGTACGTGACGGGCGGGGTGCTCCTACCGTTCTTCTCGTTCATGACCTTCCTGATCGCGGTGCCGACCGGCGTGAAGTTCTTCAACTGGCTCGGCACCATGTGGAAGGGCAGTCTGAGCTTCGAGACACCGATGCTCTGGACGGTCGGCTTCCTGGTCACCTTCCTGTTCGGCGGTCTGACCGGTGTCATCCTGGCCTCGCCGCCGCTGGACTTCCACGTCTCCGACTCGTACTTCGTGGTGGCGCACTTCCACTACGTGGTCTTCGGCACGGTCGTCTTCGCGATGTTCGCCGGCTTCCACTTCTGGTGGCCGAAGTTCACCGGCAAGATGCTGGACGAGCGGCTCGGCAAGATCACGTTCTGGACGCTGTTCATCGGCTTCCACGGCACGTTCCTGGTGCAGCACTGGCTGGGCGCGGAGGGCATGCCGCGGCGTTACGCGGACTACCTGCACGCGGACGGCTTCACCGCGCTGAACACGGTCTCGACCATCTCCTCGTTCCTGCTCGGCCTGTCCGTCCTGCCGTTCTTCTACAACGTCTGGAAGACGGCCAAGTACGCGCCGAAGGTCGAGGTCGACGACCCCTGGGGCTACGGCCGTTCGCTCGAGTGGGCAACGTCCTGCCCGCCCCCGCGGCACAACTTCCTCACCCTGCCGCGCATCCGCTCCGAATCCCCGGCCTTCGACCTGCACCACCCGGAGATCGCCGAGGCCGACCAGCTCGAAGCCCGGGAAGCGGTGGCCGGCAAGGCCCTGGCCGGTGAAAAGGAGGCCGGGAAGTGAAGATCCAGGGACGTCTGTTCATCTGGCTCGCCGCGTTCATCCTGACCGTCGCCGTCGTGTACGGCTTCTGGTCGAAGGAGCCGGTCGGCACCACGGCGCTGTTCCTCGCCTTCGGCCTGAGCATCATGATCGGCTACTACCTGGCGTTCACCGCGCGCCGGGTGGACACCGGTGCGCAGGACAACAAGGAGGCGGACGTCGCGGACGACGCCGGCGAGCTGGGCTTCTTCAGCCCGCACAGCTGGCAGCCGCTCTCCCTCGCCCTCGGCGGCGCGTTCGCCTTCCTGGGGATCGCGGTGGGCTGGTGGCTGGTGTGGTTCTCCGCGCCGCTGCTCCTCATCGGCCTCTTCGGCTGGGTGTTCGAGTACTACCGCGGTGAGAACCAGAACCAGTAACCCCCGTACGGCGGTACTGAACCGGGCCCGGAAGCCTCACGCTTCCGGGCCCGGACCCGTTTGGCCCATCCGGCGCGCCGAAGCATCCCCTTTTCCGTACTTTGTGACCATGAGTCACACTTCGCGCATACGCTCCGAACGAATACGCCTGGTGCTGGGCAGCGGCATGCTGATAGGCGGCCTGGTGGCCGGAGCCGCCGCCTGTGGCGACGCCGACGGCCACCCCCTGAGCGCCAAGCCCTACGACGCCTCCGACCAGATCGCCTTCAGCGGCGACGGCGCGGAGGGCCGCAAGCTCGACCCCGACCAGCCCCTGGAGGTCTCGGCCAGGGGCGGCGACGGCCGGATCACCGACGTGACGGCCACCGACGCCGCCGGACACCGGATACGCGGCGCCCTCAACGCCGAGGGCACCCGCTGGCGCAGCACCTCCCCGCTCGCGGCGGGCGCGCGCTACACCCTCCGGGTGAGCACCGAGGACGAGGACGGAGCCCCCGGTCTCCGGGTCATCGAGTTCGAGACCAAGCCCGCGGACGGCTTCCTGCGCGTCACCTTCGGCCCGGACGCCGGCACCTACGGGGTCGGCCAGCCCATCACCGCGGAGCTGAGCCGTCCGGTCCGCAGCCGCGAGGCCCGCGGCCGGGTGGAGAGTTCCCTCAAGGTCTCCTCCGAGCCCCGGGTCGCGGGCGCCTGGCACTGGGTGGACGACAAGACGCTGCACTACCGTCCGCGCACCTACTGGCCCGCCCACGCCACCGTGGAGGTCCGCAGCGCACTCGAGGGCGTCAAGGTCGAGGGCAGCCTCTACGGAGGCTCCTCGAAGCCCCTCAGAATCCGAACGGGCGCCCGGCTGGAGGCCGTCACCGACGCCCGCACCCACACCATGACCGTCAAACGCGACGGCAAGGTCATCCGCAAACTGCCCGTGACCACCGGCAAGCCCGGCTTCGACACGCGGAACGGTGTCAAGACGATTCTCGCAAAAGAGGCATTCGTCCGGATGCGCGGAACCAGCGTGGGGATCGCGGAGGGCAGCGCCGAGTCCTACGACCTGCCCGTCCACTGGGCGGCCCGGGTCACCTGGAGCGGCGAGTACGTGCACGCCGCGCCCTGGTCGGTCGGCTCCCAGGGCTCCGCGAACGTCAGCCACGGCTGTACGGGCATGAGTACGGCCGACGCGAAATGGTTCTTCGAGACCGTGCGGATCGGGGACATCGTCAAGGTCGTCGGCAGCGCCGGCGAGACGATGACACCGTTCGACAACGGTTTCGGCGACTGGAACCTGAACTGGGAGGAGTGGCGCGAGGGCAGCGCCCTGTCCGGCTCCGGCCCGCGCGAGGGCGACGGCCCCGCCTCCCCGGCCCGGCTCAGGCCGCAGGTCTGACCGGCCCGCGCGGGTGCGGCGGGACCGGCACGTCCCCACGGGCCCGGCACAGCGGGCGGGCCCGTGGGGACACGACCGGCGGCGGCCGGTCCGGACGGCACGTCGTCCGGACCGGCCCCGGCGGTTTCCGGGCCGCTCAGGCCTCGACGGCCCGCCGGGAACGCAGCAGCCCGGCCAGGGCACCGGCGAACTCGACCGGATCGACCGGGTGGGTCACCGCGGCCTCGGCGCGGCTCCAGGTGGCCAGCCAGGCGTCCTGCGGGCGGCCGATGAGCAGCAGCACCGGCGGGCAGTCGAAGATCTCGTCCTTGATCTGCCGGCAGACGCCCATGCCACCGGCGGGCGCCGTCTCGCCGTCCAGCACGCAGGCGTCGATCCCGCCCTGCTCCAGGGCGGAGAGCACGGCCGGGAGCGTCGCGCACTCCAGGAGCTCCACCGGCGGTACGTCGGGGGCGGGCCGGCGTCCGGCGGCCAGCCGTACCTGCTCGCGCGTGCTCGCGTTGTCGCTGTAGACCAGCACCGTGGCGGTCGGCTGCATCGTTCCTCCAGGCTTGCGGACGGCGGAGATCGGGCTGTCGGAGCCGTTGCGCGGATGCTACTCCGCGCCGGGCCCCGCGGAGGAGGGTTCGGCAGCAGAGAAGATCGCTTCCGGCCGCCCCGGAAGCCCCGGTTCCAGGCGGGTTCGCTCGATCGGGGGACGGCCCCGCTGGGCCGTCCGTGCAGGGCAGACGCCGCTGACACACCGAACGGGACCCCCGGGGGTGAGGGCCGGATAAGCGACCGACATAATGTCGGTCGTGGCGACAGCAACGACAGTAGAAACCGGGCACGCGCACCCGTCGGTCAATCGGCCGAACCTCACCAGCGTCGGAACCATCATCTGGCTGAGTTCCGAGCTGATGTTCTTCGCGGCCCTCTTCGCGATGTACTTCACCCTGCGATCGGTGACCGGCGCCGAGCACTGGAAGGAAATGGCGTCCTCGCTGAACTTCCCGTTCTCGGCGGGGAACACCACGATCCTGGTGCTCTCCTCCCTCACCTGCCAGCTCGGCGTCTTCGCCGCCGAGCGCGGTGACGTGAAGAAGCTCCGGGCGTGGTTCGTGGTCACGTTCATGATGGGCGCGGTCTTCATCGGCGGCCAGGTCCTGGAGTACACCGAACTGGTCAAGCACGAGGGCCTCTCGCTCTCGTCCGACCCGTACGGCTCGGTGTTCTACCTGACCACCGGCTTCCACGGACTGCACGTGCTGGGCGGGCTCTTCGCCTTCCTGCTGGTGCTGGCCCGGACGTACGCGGCGAGGAGATTCACCCACGAGCAGGCCACCGCGGCCATCGTCGTGTCGTACTACTGGCACTTCGTCGATGTCGTCTGGATCGGCCTCTTTGCCACGATCTACATGATCAAGTGATCCGGGGCCCGCGCCGCGGGAACCGCATCGCACACAGCCAGACGTAACGACGCAGAAGATCCTGACACCGGGGTAATCCGTGAAAAAGCTCTCCGCACGACGGCGCCATCCGCTGGCGGCGCTTGTCGTCCTACTCTTCGCGCTGGCGGCCACCGGGGGGCTGTACGCCGCGTTCGCACCCGCGGACAAGGCCGAGGCCGAGCCCGTGGCCCAGTCCCTTGCCATCGAGGAGGGCAAGAAGCTCTACGCCGTCGGCTGCGCCAGCTGCCACGGCACCGGCGGCCAGGGGACCACCGACGGGCCGAGTCTCGTCGGAGTGGGCTCCGCCGCCGTGGACTTCCAGGTCGGCACCGGCCGGATGCCCCTGCAGCAGCCCGGCGCGCAGGCGCCGGACAAGCCGAACGTCTACACGCAGGCCGAGATCGACCAGCTGGCGGCGTACATCGCCTCGCTCGGCCCCGGCCCGGTCACGCCGACCGAGGAGCAGTACAGCCCCGAAGGCGCCGACATCGCGAACGGCGGTGAACTGTTCCGCACCAACTGCGCGCAGTGTCACAACTTCACCGGCCAGGGCGGCGCCCTGACCGAGGGCAAGTACGCCCCGGACCTCGAGGATGTGGACCCCAAGCACATCTACGAGGCCATGCAGACCGGCCCGCAGAACATGCCCTCCTTCCCGGATCAGGTGCTTCCGGAGCAGGAGAAGCAGGACATCATCGCGTACCTCGACACGGTCAACAGTGAGGACTCGGAGACTCCCGGCGGGTTCGCCCTGGGCGGCTTCGGGCCGGTGACCGAGGGCCTGTTCGCCTGGACCTTCGGCCTGGGCGCCATGATCGTGGTCGCCATCTGGGTCGCCGCGCGGACCGCAAAGGCCAAGAAGTCATGAGTCAGACTGGATCGAACAAAGACGTGTCCGAAGAACACCTGCCGAGTGCGCGGGCGACGGAGCACGACGGCACGGTAGAGGCCGCCGGCAACCCCTTCGCCGATCCGGGGCTGCCGCCCCACGAGCACCGTGTCCAGGACATCGACGAGCGGGCCGCCAAGCGGTCCGAGCGTACGGTCGCCCTGCTGTTCACGGTGTCAATGCTGGCCACGGTCGCCTTCATCGCCAGCTATGTGATCTTCCCGATCGACAAGATCATCTACGTGTTCCCGGTCGGGCACGTCAGCGCGCTGAACTTCTCGCTGGGGCTCACCCTCGGCGTCGCGCTGTTCTGCATCGGCGCCGGCGCGGTCCACTGGGCCCGCACCCTGATGTCCGACGTCGAGGTCGCCGACGAGCGGCACCCGATCGAGGCCGAGCCCGAGGTCAAGGCCAAGGTCATGGCCGACTTCCGGCAGGGCGCCGCGGAGTCCGCCATCGGCCGGCGCAAGCTGATCCGCAACACCATGTTCGGCGCGCTGGCCATGGTGCCGCTCTCCGGCGTGGTGCTGCTGCGCGACCTCGGCCCGCTGCCGGAGGACAAGCTGCGGCACACCCTGTGGGAAAAGGGCAAGCTGCTGGTCAACCAGAACACCAACGAGCCGCTGCGACCGGAGGACGTGGTCGTCGGTTCGCTGACGTTCGCCAAGCCCGAGGGCCTGGAGGACGACGCGCACGACTTCCAGTCGGAGATTGCCAAGGCCGCCCTGATGATCGTCCGGATCCAGCCGGAGGACATCAAGGACAAGCGCGAGCTCGACTGGTCGCACGAGGGCATCGTCGCCTTCTCGAAGATCTGCACGCACGTCGGCTGCCCCGTCAGCCTGTACGAGCAGCAGACGCACCACGTGCTGTGCCCGTGCCACCAGTCCACCTTCGACCTGACCGACGGTGCCCGGGTGATCTTCGGACCGGCCGGTCACGCCCTGCCGCAGCTGCGGATCGGCGTGAACAAGGACGGCTACCTGGAGGCACTCGGTGACTTCACGGAGCCCGTCGGACCGAGCTTCTGGGAGCGCGGATGAGTACGACGACTGCCGCCGACAACCGGCGCAAGGCGCCCCGCGGTGAGCGGGTCGCCGACTGGGCGGACGGCCGGCTGGGCATCTACAGCCTCGCCAAGACCAACATGCGCAAGATCTTCCCGGACCACTGGTCCTTCATGCTGGGCGAGGTCGCGCTCTACAGCTTCATCATCATCATCCTCACGGGTGTGTATCTGACGCTGTTCTTCGTGCCCAGCATGTCCGAGGTGGAGTACCACGGCTCCTACGTCCCGATGCACGGCATCCGGATGTCGGAGGCGTACGCCTCGACCCTGGACATCAGCTTCGACGTGCGCGGCGGTCTGCTGATCCGGCAGATCCACCACTGGGCCGCCCTGGTCTTCCTGGCCGCCATGTTCGTGCACATGATGCGGGTGTTCTTCACCGGCGCGTTCCGCAAGCCGCGTGAGGTCAACTGGCTGTTCGGCTTCCTGCTGTTCGTGCTCGGCATGTTCACCGGGTTCACCGGTTACTCGCTGCCGGACGACCTGCTCTCCGGCACCGGTGTCCGGTTCATGGAGGGCGCGATCCTGTCCGTGCCGGTCGTCGGCACGTATCTGTCGATGTTCCTGTTCGGCGGGGAGTTCCCGGGGCACGATGTGATCCCCAGGTTCTTCTCCATCCACGTCCTGCTGCTGCCGGGCATCATGCTCGGCCTGCTGGTGGCACACCTGATCCTGGTCTTCTACCACAAGCACACGCAGTTCCCGGGCGCCGGGAAGACGAACAAGAACGTCGTCGGCATGCCGCTGCTGCCCGTCTACATGGCGAAGGCCGGAGGCTTCTTCTTCCTGGTCTTCGGTGTGATCGCGGCGCTGTCCGCGCTGTTCACCATCAACCCGATCTGGGCGCTCGGCCCCTACCGGGCGGACCAGGTGTCCACCGGCGCCCAGCCGGACTGGTACATGGGCTTCTCCGAGGGCCTGATCCGGGCGATGCCCGGCTGGGAGGTCGTCCTGCCGGGCGGCTACACCCTCGCCCTGGGCGTGTTCGTACCCCTGATGGTCTTCCCGCTGGTGCTGGCGGCCATCGCGGTCTATCCGTTCATCGAGTCCTGGGTCACCGGCGACAAGCGCGAGCACCACATCCTGGACCGGCCGCGGAACCACCCGGTGCGCACCGGTATCGGCGCGGCCTGGATCAGCTGGTACCTGGTGATGCTGATCGGCGGTGGAAACGACCTCTTCGCGATCCACTTCCATCTGTCGATCAACGCGGTCACCTGGTTCGTCCGCATCGCGTTCTTCGTGGTGCCGGTGCTGGTGTTCATCGCCACCAAGCGGATCTGCCTCGGCCTCCAGCGCCGGGACCGGGACAAGGTGCTGCACGGGCGCGAGTCCGGCATCATCAAGCGCCTGCCGCACGGCGAGTTCGTCGAGGTGCACGAGCCGCTCTCGCAGGAGCAGCTGCACACGCTCACCCAGCACGAGCAGCGCAAGCCGCTCGAGGCCGGCCCCGAGGTGGACGAGAACGGCGTCAAGCGGAAGGTCCCGCGGGTCCAGAAGCTGCGGGCCAAGCTGTCGCGCGGCTTCTACGGCGAGAACACGCAGATCCCCAAGGCGACTCCCGAGGAGTTCAAGGAGATCAGCAGCGGACACGGCCACCACTGAGGCCGGACGCGGCCTCCACCGGGGCCGCGCGCCGGGCTGAACGCCACCGACCGGGCCCCGGGCCCCGCCCTCGCGGGCGGACCCGGGGCCCGGTCGTGTTCCGGCCCGCTGTCCGGAGTGCGGGCACCCTCCCGTCCGCGCCGCCCGGCGGCGATAGGCTGGCCGCGCGGGGCCGCCGCGTGCCGCCCCCCTTCTTCCCATTCGAACTGTGGACCCCAGGAGCGGACCATGAACGTTGAGACCCCGGCAGGCGGCGACAGCGTGGCGGCCCACTCCTGGCCGGACGTGCTGACCTCCCTCATCAACGGCACCGACCTCAGCGCCGACGCCAGCGCCTGGGCGATGGACCGGATCATGAGCGGTGAGGCCACCGACGCGCAGATCGCCGGCTTCGCGGTCGCCCTGCGGGCCAAGGGCGAGACCGTCGCCGAGGTTTCCGGGCTGGTGCGCACGATGTACGAGCACGCCCGGGTGATCGAGGTCCCCGGGGCGACGGTCGACATCGTCGGCACCGGCGGCGACCGGGCCCGTACGGTCAACATCTCGACGATGTCGTCCATCGTCGTCGCCGGCACCGGGGTGAAGGTCGTCAAGCACGGCAACCGCGCGGCCTCCTCCGCGAGCGGGGCCTCCGACGTGCTGGAGAAGCTCGGCGTCAACCTCGACCTCACGCCGGAGCGTGTCGTCGAGGTCGCCGAGGAGGCGGGCATCACCTTCTGCTTCGCCGTGAAGTTCCACCCGGCGCTGCGCCATGTCGCCGCGGCCCGCCGGGAGCTGGGCGTGGCCACCCCGTTCAACTTCCTCGGCCCGCTGACCAACCCGGCCCGCGTCACGGCCCAGGCCACCGGCTGCGCGGACGCCCGGATCGCCCCCATCATGGCGGGCGTGCTCGCCGAGCGCGGCTCGTCCGCGCTGGTGTTCCGCGGTGACGACGGGCTCGACGAGCTGACCACCACGGCCACCTCGCAGGTGTGGACCGTCCGCGACGGCACCGTCCGGCGGGAGACCTTCGACCCGCGTGACGTCGGCATCGAGATGGTGCCCGTGGAGGCGCTGCGGGGCGCCGACGCCTCGTACAACGCGGATGTCGCCCGTCGGCTGCTCGCGGGTGAGGAGGGTCCCGTACGGGACGCCGTGCTGCTGAACTCGGCCGCCGCCCTGGCCGCCCTCGAACCGACGGACGAGCCGCTCGCGGAGCGGATCAAGGCGGGCATGGCGAGGGCCGCCGAGGCGGTCGACTCGGGCGCGGCGCGGCGCACGCTGGAGCGCTGGGTCGGGGCCAGCAACCACTGACCGGCGGGCCGTTTTCCGCCTCTCCCGGGCGGAGCCGTGAGGGTCCGGGGCGTCCGGAAGCCCCGGGGTTTGCGAGACCCCCGGAGTCCCGCAGCCCCGGGTTCGGGAGCCTTCGAAAGCCCGAAAGCCCGAAAGCCCGAAAGCCCGGGAGCCCCAGGGCCCGGGAATCCCAGCCCGGGAGCCCCGGAGTCTTCCTCCGGAGCCCAGGTGCGCTCCGGCCGGGCCGCGTCGCTCGAACCGGCCCGGGAGGCGGCATCGGTGCCGGTCCGCGAGGCGGGATCGGGTCGGCCCCGGAGGTGGCATCGGTGCCGGTCCGGGAGGCGGCATCCGCGCCGGTCCGGCGTCTCGGGCCCGCGCCGCTGTGGCGCCGGGTGACGGGTGACTTCCCCCGTGCGGCGGCGGCAGGGGCCCGCTCGCGTGCCCCGCGCCGTCCCGCCGGCCGCTCCACCGGCCGCTCCACCGGCCATCCCGCCGACCGCTGCACCGGCCGTCCGTCCGGGCCCGTTCGAACGGGCGGGCCGGGGAGCGCTTCCGGAGCCGCTCACGTAGGCGAACCGGCCGCCGGGGCGGCGCACCCGCCGCGGTTCGCGCAGGGGCCCGGTGGGACGCCGTGCCCGTTCCGTACACGGAGGGGGCCGGGGGGCGTTGCGCCGTGCGCCGTCTCTGGCATACTTCTGCCCAGGTCACGAGTGACAGCGACACAGGCCCCGGCCCGCTGTCCGGCAACCCTCCGTCCGTGGCGGGGTGCCCCGGGTGATGACCGGGCCGCAGACAGCAAGGTCTGTGGCAAGCGCGGACCCCTCGCGCCCCTTCACCGGGCGCACCGGGCAGGGGTCCTGGTGGTCGAGGGAGCGGTCTCGTGAGCAAGCGAATGCGTTAGGGCCTCAAGGCCCGTCCTCCGTGCCCCGCGTCGCGCGCGGCGGTGTGCCTCGCACTGCCGCCCCGGCACCGGGGAGTCACCGCGCCGCCCGCTCCGCACCGCGCGTTCCGCAGGTCCCGGGCACGGCGCGACGTCATCCACTTCGCCTGTCACCGGGAGATCCGCCATGTCCGCACCCGCCGCTGCCCTCAACACCCCTGCCCTCAACGCCTTGCCCCTCAATGCCTCTGCCTCCGCCGCGCCGACCGCCTCCGCCCGCGCCACGGCCCCCGCGGCCGCCATGACCGGACCCGCCCCGGCAGCACCCGTCCCGGCAGCACCCGCTCCGGCCGGACCTGTCCCGTCCGGCGCCGCCCCGTCCGGTGTCCCCGCTGCGTGTGACGGGCCGCTGCCCGTGCTCGGCAACGACGTTCTGGTGCCCCTGGCGGACGGCGGAGAGGTGCCGTACGCGGCCCTCGACTGTGCCGCGAGCGCCCCGGTGCTCCGCCGGGTCTGGGACGATGTCGCCGCCTACGCCCCCTGCTACGGCAGCGTCCACCGCGGTGCCGGCCACCTCTCGCAGCTCTCCACCCGGATCTACGAGGAGAGCCGCGCCGAGGTGGCGCGCTTCCTCGGCTGCCGGCCCGGCGACCAGGTCGTCTTCACCCGTTCCACCACCGACTCGCTCAACCTGCTGGCGGCGGCGCTGCCACCCGGCACCCGGGTGTACGTCTTCGAGACCGAGCACCATGCCGCACTGCTGCCCTGGCGGAACGCCGACGTGACGTATCTCGACGCGCCGCGGAGCCCGGCGGCGGCCGTCGCCACGCTGGAGCGGGCGCTGTCTGCGGGCGGGCCCGGCGGCCCGGCCCTGGTGTGCGTCACCGGCGCGTCGAACGTCACGGGCGAACTCTGGCCCGTACGGGAACTGGCGGCGGTCGCGCACGCGCACGGGGCGCGGATCGTCCTGGACGCGGCCCAGCTCGCGCCGCACCGGCCGGTCGACATCGCGGAGCTGGACGTCGACTGGGCCGCGTTCTCCGGCCACAAGCTCTACGCGCCCTTCGGGACCGGGGTGTTGGCCGGCCGCCCGGACTGGCTCCGGGACGCCGAGCCGTATCTCGCGGGCGGCGGTGCCGTCCGCACGGTCGCCCGGAACACCGGGGGCGGGCTGGACGTGCGGTGGCACACGGGGGAGGCCCGGCACGAGGCGGGCTCGCCCAACGTCATCGGCGCCCACGCCGTCGCCTCCGCCTGCCGGGCGCTCACCGAGGCCGGGCCCGACCGGCTCGTCGCGCGGGAGGAGCGGCTGACGGCACGGCTCCGGGAGGGGCTGGCCGCGGTGCGCGGGGTGCGGCAGCTGTCCCTGTTCGGCGACGACGCGCCCAGGGTCGGGGTGGTGTCGTTCGTGGTGGACGGCCTGCACAGCTCGGAGCTGGCGGAGGCGTTGTCCGCGGAGTACGGGATCGGGGTGCGGGACGGGCTGTTCTGCGCCCATCCGCTGGTGCGGACCCTGCTCGGCGGGGACACCGCCGGGCGGGGCGAGGAGTGCGGTGCCCCTGCCCCGGCGGACGCCCCGGGCGCCCCGGGCGGCGTGGAACTGCGCGCGGTGCGGGTCAGCTTCGGCGCGGGCACCCCGGAGGAGCACATCGACCGCTTCACCGGCGCGGTCGCCGCCCTGGCCCGCCGGGCCGGCGGGCAGGGGCGCCGCCGGTAGCGGACGGGGAGGGGCACGACCGGCGGAATGGGGGTGGCCGGGGTACGGCCGGTGGAATGGGGTGGCCGGGGTACGGCCGGTGGGAAGAGCGCCCCGGGGCACGGCCGATGGGTCGCCCTGTGGCGAGAGAAGTCCGCGGCGGGGGCGCCCGCGGCGGCACGAGGGCACACGGCGAGAGCGGTCACGCGGCGCGGGCCCCGTGCCGACCCGGCGCCGACCAACCAGGCCCCGATCACCCAGGCCCCGATCCCCTCGCATCCCGGCCGCCCCGACCACCCCGACCACCCGGATCACCCCGGTCCTGATCACGCCTGCGCCGACCACCCCGATCACCCCGGCGCCGACCACCCTGGCCCCGAACACCCGGCCCTGATCACCCAGGCGTCGAGCACCCCGCGTCGCGCGACCCTGTGGCAGACGATCCGGTGGCGGACGACCCGGTGCGGCGGGCCCGGGAGCCGATGGCCCCGTTGTCGGGCAAAGGACGTCAAACGACCTGGCGGGGAGCGTCCCGGCGGGGAGCCGCCCGGCGCAGAGCGTCCCGGCCGCGAGCGGCCTGCGGCGACGGGCGCCGGGGTTCGTGCTGATGTTCATGCTGCTCGTTCATTCGTTCTGCTCGTGCCGCGGGGCCCCGGGCGGTGGTGTTCGGACCGGCTCGGTCGTCCGCCGGTTGTGCCGTGGACCCGGCCCGGCCCGGCCCGGCCCCGCCCGGCGGCTGCGTCCCTGCTGTCTCCGCCCCCGGAAGGGCCGGTGCCGCAGCGCCGCGGCACCCGCCTTCCGGGGGCGGCCGCTCAGCCCGTCCGGACGCCGCTCTCCGGGAGGTCCAGGTCGGACAGGTCGAGTACGAGGCGGTAGCGGACGTCGTTGCGCCGGAGACGGTCGAGGGCCTCGTTCACCTGCGCCGACGGGAGCACCTCGACGTCGGCGGTGATGCCGTGCCGGGCGCAGAAGTCCAGCATGGCGGCCGTCGCGGGCCTGCCGCCGCTGCCCGCGGAGCTGAGCTTCTTGCGTCCCACGAGCAGGTCGAGGGTTTCCACGGTGACGGGACCGAGGTGCCCGAGGTGGCTGAGCGTCCCGTCCATGGCGACCAGGCGCAGATAGGGGCCGAGGTCGTGCGGGGCGGAGATGGTGTCGATGACGATGTCGAACCGGTCGCGGGCGTCAGCCATCTGTTCCGGGTCCGAGGAGACGACGAGCCCGTGGGCGCCGAGACGGTGGGCGTCGCCGGCCTTGTCCGGTGAGCGGCTGATGACCGACGTCTCGGCGCCGAGCGCCACGGCGAGCTTGACCGCGAGATGGCCCAGCCCGCCCAGCCCGGCCACGGCGACGCGGGTCCCCGGCCCCGCGCCGAGGGCGTGCAGCGGTTCCCAGACGGTGATCCCGGCACAGAGCAGCGGGGCGGCGGCGGCCGGGTCCAGTCCGGCGGGCAGGGGATGGGCGAAGCGGTCGCGGACGACGTACTCGCGGGAGTAACCCCCCAGGGTGGTCGATCCGTCGTGCCGGTCGGTGCCGCCGTAGGTCAGGGTCGGGAAGGTGTGGCAGAAGTTCTCCTGGCCGGCCCGGCACATGGCGCACTCGCCGCACGAGTCGACGATGTTGCCCACCGCCACGGGGTCGCCGACGGCGCAGCGGGTGACCGCGTGCCCGGTCGCGGTCACCACGCCCGTGAACTCGTGTCCCGGCACCAGCGGCCGGTCTCCTTCGCCGGACCGGGCGCCGACGGCGTGCACATCGGTGTGGCAGACACCGCAGTAGTCGACCCGGACCGCGAGGTCGTCGGGGCGCAGATCGCGTCGCTCCAGCGGTGTCCGGCGCAGTGTGGACGACGAGTCCGCCACCTGCCAGCCAACGGTGCTCCTCATGGCGCCTCCCATAGACAGACTGTTCGGTCTATTACCGTAGCCGCTTCCGGCCGTAAAACAAACCAACTGTTCTGTCTGGTAATCTGCCGGGCATGGCCGATCAGCCCCTGACCGCGCGTGGAGCCGCGACGTACCAGCGCATCCTCGAAGTGGCGACGCGGGAATTCGCCGAGTACGGGATCGCCGGGGCGCGCGTCGAGCGGATCGTGGCTGCGGCGCGCACGAACAAGGCGCAGCTCTACGCCTACTTCGGCAGCAAGGAAGGGCTCTTCGACGCGATCTTCTTCGGCTCGCTGGAGCGCATCGTGAATGTCGTCCCGATCGACGCCGCCGACCTCGCCGACTGGGCCGTACGCCTCTACGACGAGTATCTCCGCCGCCCCGACCTCATCCGGCTGGCCACCTGGGCGCGCCTGGAGCGGCGTCCGGCCGGCCACCTGGTGGACGATCCCGACCGGCTCGAGGACCGGAAACTGCGCGCCATCGCCGAGGCCCAGGCCGCGGGTTCGGTGCGCGAGGGGGACCCGTTCGACCTCATGGCCGTGGTGATCGCCATGTCGATGGCGTGGTCACCGGTCAGCAACGTTTACGCGGCGACGGCGGAGGAACCCCCCGAACTGCACGACCGGCGCCGCACCCTGCTCCGCGAGAGCGTCCGCCGCGCCATGGCGCCCGGCCCCGCCTAGGGACTCGCGCACGCGCCGTCCGGGGCCGCTTCCGTCCTCCGGCGGCACGGGGGCCGGGAAGCCCGCACAGCTGCCGGTGCCGGGAACGTGCGGGCGGGGCACGTCGAACCGCTCACGGAATCCCGCCACCCGCCAGGGGGCACCCCGCCTCGCACTCCGGACCGGGGAGCGGCGGCGCGATCCGCGCTCACCGCCCGCAGTCCGCAGCTCACCGCCCGCCGGGCTCGCCCGCCGGCCGACTGCTTGACGCGGACGAACGGCCGGCCGGCCGGAGCCGGCTAGGCGTCGAGCCCGATCGCGAAGGCCGCCTCCAGGTCGTGCTGCGAGTACGTCCGGAAGGCCACGTGCGTGTCCGTGCCCTCCACGCCGGGGATCTTGCTGATCCGGCCCGGGATCACATCGGCGAGGTCGTCGTGGCGCGCGACCCGGACCATCGCGACCAGGTCGTAGGTGCCCGTGACGGAGTAGACCTCGCTGACGCTGTCCAGCGCCGCGATCGTCTCGGCGATCTCGGGAATCCGGTCGACGCTGGTCTTGATGAGCACGATCGCGGTGATCACGGCTGGCTGTCTCCCTCGGTCGCCTGGCTGCGCCCCCTCACTCTAGCCCCCGTCGCCGCGGTGCGAGCGGGGCCCGGAGCCGTCCGGCCGCCGCCCGGGGGCGCCCCCGGAGGCCACGCCCGGGGGCGGTCAGGCCGTAGGGTTGCGGTGAGGACGACGAGCACACCCGCAGTTCGACGGCGCACAGCGGACCCAGCGATATCGCGGAAGACGAGGACGACACGATGGGCGTTCCCCAGCCGACGGCCGAGACCCGGTGGCGCTGCACCCTGTGCGGCAATCTGACCCGGTTCGACGTGACCCGCTCCACCAGGGCGGTGGAGTACGTCCATCTGGACCTGGCGGGCGAGCCGAAGGTCGAGGAGCGGGACGTGCTCAGCGAGAGCATCGAGTCGGTGCGCTGCCGCTGGTGCAACGCGGTGGACCAGATCGAACTGGTGGACCGCCCCGGCGCGAGCGCCTGAGAGACGGAGCGCTGACAGGTGGTGGAGCCGACGGGTGACGGCGTCGGGGGAGCGGGCGGGTCCGCGGGCGCGGACGAGTCCGCCGCCGACGACGTGCTCGACCGTCCGCTGCCGGAGGGGGTCCGGCGCCGGGTCGTCGCGCTGGTCGCCGACGCCTTCGGCGGGCTGACGGTCGCCGAGCTGCCGCCGCAGTTGCGGCAGTACGCCCGGTTCACGCCGTCCCGCCGCGCCCGCTTCGCCGGGAACGCCATGGCAGCAGCTCTGGAGAGCCACACCTTCTTCCGGCAGCGCGTCGGCGACCGGCTGCGGGAGGCCGAGCCGGAACTCGCCGCGGCCGTGGAGAGCGGCACGGTCCCCGCAGCCGCCAACCCGGTGGACGTGGCCGCCGTCGCGTACGTCCTGCGCCCGGCCGGCTGGGCCAAGCTGGTCGCCGCCGCCGGGGAGGAGGCCCAGCGCGTCCGGGCGGAGCAGGCCGACGAGGAGGCCGCGCGCGAGGTCCGCACGCTCCGCGAGGAGCTGGCCGAGGCCCGGGCCACCGCGCGCCGGGAGGCCGAGCGGGCCCGCGCCGAACTGGAGGCCTCCCGCAAGGAGTCCGACGTCCTGCAGCGCAAGCTGCGCAGCGCGGTGAGCGACATACGCCGCGGTGAGGCCGCGCTGCGCAAGTCCGCGGCCGAGCTGGAGTCCGTACGGAACCACGCGGCGCAGGAGAAGGCCACCGCCGACAGCGAGGCCCGGCGGCTCAAGGCGCGGCTCGCGGAGGCCGAGTCGGCGCTGGAGGCGAGCCGGCGTGCCGTGCGCGAGGGCCGCAGCGTCGAGGACATGCGGCTGCGGCTGCTGCTGGACACGGTGCTGGACGCGGCACAGGGGCTGCGCCGCGAGCTGGCGCTGCCGCCCGCCTCCTCGCACCCGGCCGACTCGGTCGACGCGGTCGAGCCGGGCCGGATGACACCGAAGGACATCGCGACCCGGGCGCTGTCGGAGACCGATCCCGCACTGCTGGACCAGCTGCTGGCGCTGCCTCAGGCGCATCTGGTGGTGGACGGGTACAACGTCACCAAGACCGGCTATCCGACGATGCCGCTGGAGAAGCAGCGGCTGCGGCTGCTGGGCGGGCTGGCGGTGCTGGCCGCGCAGACCGGGGCCGAGATGACCTGTGTCTTCGACGGCGCCGAGCTGGCCGCCCCGGTGCTGCTGGCGCCGCCGCGCGGTGTGCGGGTGCTGTTCAGCAAGCCGGGACAGACGGCGGACGAACTGATCCGGCGTCTGGTACGGGCCGAACCGCCGGGCCGCCCCGTGGTGGTGGTCTCCGCGGACCGGGAGGTAGCGGACGGTGTGGCACGGGCCGGTGCGCGGCCGGTGGCGTCCACGCTGCTGCTGAAGCGGCTCTCCCGCACCTGACGTCCCGCCGGGGCGGAAGCGGGGCGCCCGCGTCCGGTGGGGTGGTGTGTCCTGTCCTGTCCGTTGCCGTGCGCGACTGCCGCGCCGCGCCGTGCCGCGCGCGCGAGTTCCGGGCACGTGCGCGAGTTCTGTGCCGCACGTGCGAGTTCTGTGCCGGGTGTGCGTCCGCGGTGGCCCGAGCCGGTGTGCGTCCGGCAGTGTGCGTACGGGCCGTGTGCGTACGCGTCCGGAACCGTCTCTTCCGTGTCCTCCGTGCCGTCCGTGGTGTCCGTGTCGTCTGTTCCTCTGTGCTCTCCGTGCCGTCCGGGTGTCGGTGGTTCCGTGTCCGGTGCGTGGTGTATGTCCGCATCCGCCGCCGTTGACGGGCGAGTTCGCGAGGTCCTGACTCTCCGTTCGTTCACCCGGTTGGGGCGTTTGAACTCAGCGGAGTGTCAGATGTCCGTCACTCCCTGTGTGATATTGGTAAAGAAAACATGTCCGACAGAAGTTTTTACTCATGGGGATTTGAACCGATCACAAGAAGGTCACTAAGGTCAGGCTCCGAACCTTCGCGCGGTTGATCATCCATCCGGGATATCCGCGAAGGAACCGCCGAGTCCGCGGCGCACGGCCTGTTTGACGGGGGAGCCGAGGCTGCGGAGCCGGGGCCTCATACCCCCACTCCCGGTAGGCGGCTGGAGGAAGAAGGAGCTCGCCTTCGTGGCGTCCCACCGTCGACCCAAGCAGCCCAGCCGCACGCGCGTGAGCGTGCTCACCGCCACCGCTGCTGCAGCCGTCGCTCTCACGTCCCAGGCCGCGCAGGCCGACCCGAAGCCTTCCAAGACGGAAGTGAAGGCGAAGGTCGACAAGCTGTACGAAGAGGCCGAGGTCGCCACCGAGAACTACAACGGGGCGAAGGAGAAGCAGGACAAGCTGGAGGAAGAGGTCTCCGACCTCCAGGACAAGGTCGCCCGCGGTCAGGAAGACCTCAACGAGCTGCGCAACGGCCTCGGTTCGATGGCCACCGCCCAGTACCGTTCCGGCGGCATCGACCCGTCCGTGCAGCTGCTGCTCTCCTCCGACCCGGACTCCTACCTCGAGCGCGCCTCGACACTCGACCAGCTGAGCGGCAAGCAGGCCGACGCCCTGGGCGAGATCGCCGAGAAGCAGCGCACACTCCAGCAGCAGCGTGCCGAGGCGAAGACGAAACTCGAGGACCTCGCCGAGACCCGTGAGGCGCTGGGCGACAAGAAGAAGGAAATCCAGGGCAAGCTCTCCAAGGCCCGGGACCTGCTCAACACCCTGACGGCGGAGGAGCGCGCCGAACTCGCCGCCAAGGAGGAGCGCGCCAACCGGGACAACGGCCGGGTGGATCTCGGCGGCGACGTCCCCGAGTCGCAGCGCGCCGGAGCGGCGCTGGCCGCCGCCCAGGCGAAGATCGGCGCGCCGTACGTCTGGGGCGCGACCGGGCCCAGCTCCTTCGACTGCTCGGGCCTCACCTCGTGGGCCTACGCGCAGGCGGGGGTCAGCCTCGACCGCACCTCGCAGGCGCAGGCGAACAACGGCACCCGGATCGGCCAGAGCGCGCTCAAGCCCGGTGACCTGGTCTTCTTCTACGGCGACCTGCACCATGTCGGCCTCTACGCCGGCAACGGGCAGATCCTGCACGCCCCGAAGCCCGGTGCCAACGTGCGCTACGAGTCGATCAACAACATGCCGTTCCAGTTCGGCGTCCGCGTCTGACGCGACCCGACGGGGGTGCCGGGCCCGACCGCCCGGCGCCCCGGCGGAAGCGCCCGTTCGAGCGAATCAGGGCGACCGCGCCCACCCGTACGCCCCGCCGGTGACCTGCGTCTTGGGCGGGGCGTCGGCGTGTGTGCCCGATGGCGATCTTTGAACTCAGGGCAACCGTACGGTTACTCTCTGCCGCGCAGTTCTGCCGGTTCCAGCCCTGCCCATCCCCGGGCGGCGGCGGGACCGCTCCAGCGGAAGGGAGTGCGGCCCGAAGTGGCGTCTCATCGCCGTTCCACGAAGCCCCGTCTCACCAGCACCGGCCGGATCCCGGCGGTGTCCGCGCTGGCCGCGACGGCCGCAGCGGCGTTCTCGGCGGCACCCGCGCCCGCCGGCGCCGCGCCGCGGGACACCCCGGCGGAGGTACGGGCGGCGGTCGACCGGCTGTACACGGAGGTCGAGCGGGCCACCGAGAAGTACAACGCGGAGAGTGAGCGGCACGACCGGCTCACCGGTCAGGCCGACCGGCTCCGGGACCGGGTGGCCCGGGGCCAGCAGGAGGCCAACCGGCTGCGCGGTTCCCTCGGTTCGCTCGCCGGGGCGCAGTACCGTTCCGGCGGAGTGGACCCGGCGGTGGCGCTGCTGCTGTCCTCCGACCCCGACGGGTACCTCGCCAAGGCCTCGACGCTCGGCAGGATCGGCGACCGCCAGGCGGCCGAGCTGCGGGCCCTGGCCGCCGCGCAGCGCACCCTGGACGGGCAGCGGGCCCGGGCCGCGGAGAAGGTCGCCGAGGCCGAGCGCAGCCGGGCCGCGGTGAACCGCCACAAGAAGGCGGTCGAGGCCAAACTCGCCCGCGCCCGCCAGCTGCTGGGCAAGCTGACCCGCGAGCAGCGCGCGTCCTACGACCGGGACCGGCAGCGCGCGTCGCGCGACGCGGCCCGCCCGTCCGCAGCCCCGGTGGCCGGCGGATCCGCCACCGCCCCCTCCGGTTACGCGGCGGCGGCCGTCGCCGCGGCCCGGCAGGCGGTCGGACGGCCCTACATCTGGGGGCAGTCGGGCCCGCTCGCCTTCGACTGCTCCGGGCTCACCTACTGGGCGTACCGGCAGGCCGGGGTCGCGATCCCGCGCACCTCGCAGGCCCAGCGCCACGCCGGCCGGCAGGTGCCGCTGGACCGGGCGCGCCCCGGGGACCTCGTCACCTACCGTTCGGACGCCAGCCACGTCGGGATGTACGTCGGCAACGGCCAGGTGCTGCACGCCCCGTATCCCGGCGCGACGGTGCGGTACGACCCGGTCGGCATGATGCCGGGCGCCGTCGCCACGCGGGTCTGACCCGGGCGCTCTCCACCGCTCGGACCCGTGCGCCGTACGATCGACCGCGTGGCGGTTCCGCGGCGGCACGAGGCGATGCGCGTGGGCGCGCTGTGGGCACCGGTCCTCGCGCTGCTCGCCGCCGTGTGCGGCTGCGGCCCGGCCGGCCCGCCGGGAGCCACCGGTCCGGGCGTCCGGGACATCCAGCGGATGCTGGACCGGCGGGCGGACGCCCTGCTCGACCGGGACGCGGGCCGCTTCCTGGCCACCGTGGACCCGGCCGCCGGCGCGTACCGCGCGGACCAGCGGCGGCTGCTGCGCAACCTCGCCGAGGTGCCGCTCTCCTCCTGGCGCTACCGGCTGACCGGCACCGGCGGTTTCGACCCGGCGCCGGCGGCCGGGCGCGAACCCTCCGGGGGATCCGCCCGCCGGGTCGCGGCGGAGGTGCGGCTCAGCTACCGGCTCGACGGCCACGATCCCCGGCCCGTCACCGAGGAACGCCGGCTGACGGTCGTCGAGCGGGACGGCCGCTGGTACGTGTCCGCCGAACAGGACCCGGCCGCGGGGGAGACGCGCGACGACTCCGCGGGCGGCGGAGAGCCGCCCGAACCGCTGTGGGAGCAGGGCGAGGTCGAGGCCGTGCGCGGCAGCCGCAGCCTCGTCCTGGGCGTCGGGCACGACCCCGGGCGGCTGCGGGACATCGCCGAAACCACCGACCGGGCCGTGCCCGCCGTGGACGCGGCCTGGCAGCGGGGGGAGTGGGCCCGCCGGGTCGTCGTGCTCGTGCCCCGCTCGCTCGCCGACATGGCCCGGCTCCTCGGCGAACCGGCGGCGAACTACCGCGGCATCGCCGCCGTCACCACGGGCTTCACCCCGCGGAAGACCGGCCGCCCGGGCGACGCGCCCGCCGACCGCGTCATCGTCAACCCCGAGGCGTACGCGGCGCTGGGCGAGTCCGGGCAGCGCTTCGTGCTCACCCACGAGACCGCGCACGTCGCGACCCGCGCCCACACCTCGCGCGCCACCCCGCTGTGGCTCTCCGAGGGGTTCGCCGACTGGGCGGGTTACCGGGACTCCGGCGGCGAACCGGCCGCCGCCGCTCCGGTCCTGCGCCGGCAGGTGGCCGCGGGCCGCTCACCGGGCGGTCTGCCGGCGGACGAGGACTTCGGCTTCACCGGGGACTCCGACCGGCTGGCGATGGCGTACGAACGCGGCTGGCTGGCCTGCCGGATGATCGCCGACGAGTGGGGGGAGCGGAAGCTGGTGGACTTCTACCGGGCCGTCGGCTCACCGGCCGCCGCCGGGGAGCCGGACCGCCGCCGGAGCCTGGACCGGGCCCTGCGCGAGGTCCTGGACGTCGACGGAACGGCGGCCCTCACCGAGCGCTGGCGCGCCTATGTCACCGCGCAACTGCGCTGAGCCACCGGGGCCCGGACCGCGGGCCCGGGCCGGGGCGTTCGGTACTGTCGGCGGCGATGGACAAGACCCTGATCGTCACGAACGACTTCCCGCCCCGCCCCGGTGGCATCCAGTCCTTCCTGCACAGCATGGCGCTGCGGCTGGACCCCACGCAGGTGGTCGTCTACGCCTCGACCTGGAAGGACGGCGCCGAGGTGGCCCGCTTCGACGCGGAGCAGCCCTTCCCCGTCGTCCGCGACCGGGCCCGGATGCTGCTGCCGACCCCGCGCGTGACCCGGCGTGCCGCCGGACTGCTGCGCGAGCACGGCTGCTCCTCGGTGTGGTTCGGGGCGGCGGCCCCGCTCGGCCTGATGGCCCCCGCGCTGCGCGGGGCCGGGGCGCGCCGCATCGTCGCCACCACGCACGGGCACGAGGCGGGCTGGGCCCAGCTGCCGGTGTCCCGGCAGCTGCTGCGCCGGATCGGCGAGGGCACCGACACGATCACCTATCTCGGTGAGTACACCCGTTCCCGGATCGCGGCCGCGCTCACCCCGGCCGCCGCGGAGCGCATGGTGCAGCTGCCGCCCGGGGTCGACGAGAAGTCGTTCCACCCCGGTTCCGGGGGAGAACGGGTCAGGGAGCGGCTCGGACTCACCGGACGGCCGGTCGTGGTCTGCGTGTCCCGGCTGGTGCCCCGCAAGGGCCAGGACACGCTGATCCGCGCGATGCCGCGCATCCTCGCGGACGTGCCGGACGCGGTGCTGCTGATCGTCGGCGGCGGACCGTACCGCGCCGGCCTGGAGAAGCTGGCCGCCGGCACCGGGGTGGCCGGCTCGGTCCGCTTCACCGGTCCGGTGCCGTGGGAGGAACTGCCCGCGCACCACGGCGCGGGCGACGTGTTCGCCATGCCCTGCCGCACCCGCCGCGGCGGGCTGGACGTCGAAGGGCTGGGGATCGTCTACCTGGAGGCCTCGGCCACCGGGCTGCCCGTCGTCGCGGGGGACTCGGGCGGCGCGCCGGACGCCGTACTGGACGGCGAGACGGGCTGGGTGGTGCGCGGCGGTGACGCCGCCGGGACGGCCGAACGGATCGTGACGCTGCTCCTGGACCCGGAGCTGCGGCGCGGCATGGGCGGGCGGGGCCGCGCCTGGGTCGAGGAGCGCTGGCGCTGGGACCTGCTCGCCGAACGCCTCAAAGCGCTGCTCTGACGGAACGCGGGGCGGCCCCGGACTCCCGGACCGCCCCGCCGTCGTACACCCGTCGAGCGGGCCGGTGGCCGCGTACACCCGTCGTGCGGGCCGCGGGCCGCGTACACCCGTCTTGCGGCCGCGGGCCGCTACTTGGCGTAGAGCGCCTCGATCTCGTTCGCGAAGTCTCGCGCGACGACGTTCCGCTTGAGCTTCAGGGACGGCGTGACATGCCCGGACTCCTCCGTGAACTGTCCCGGCAGGATCCGGAACTTGCGCACCGACTCCGCCTTGGAGACCGCCGCGTTGCCGTCGTCCACCGCCTGCTGCACCGCCGCCAGCAGCTCCGGGTCGTGCAGCAGGTCCGCGGCCGTGCTGCTCGCGGGCTTGCCGTGCTCCTCCAGCCAGCGCGGCAGGAACTCCTCGTCCAGGGTGACGAGCGCGCCGACGAACGGCCGGGCGTCGCCGACGACCATGCACTCGGCGACGAGGGCGTGCCCGCGGATGCGGTCCTCGATGACGGCGGGGGCGACGTTCTTGCCGCCGGCCGTCACGATGATCTCCTTCTTGCGGCCGGTGATCGCCAGATAGCCGTCCTCGTCCAGCGTGCCGACGTCACCGGTGTGGAACCAGCCGTCGGAGAGCGCCTCGGCGGTCGCGGCCTCGTTGTTCCAGTAGCCGGTGAAGATGTGCTCGCCGTGCAGCAGCACCTCGCCGTCGTCGGCGATCCGCACCACCGAGCCGGGCAGCGGCTGGCCGACCGTGCCGATCTTCTGCCGGTCCCACGGGTTGAAGGCGGTCGCCGCGCAGGACTCGGTGAGGCCGTAGCCCTCCAGCACCGTGAAGCCGATGCCGCGGTAGAAGTGGCCGAGCCGCTCGCCGAGCGGGGCACCGCCGGAGATCGCGTGCTCGGCCCGGCCGCCGAGGACCGCGCGCAGCTTGCTGTAGACCAGCTTGTCGAAGGTCTTGTGCTTGATCCGCAGGCCGAGCGAGGGGCCGGACGGGGTGTCCAGCGCGCGGCTGTAGGCGATGGCGGTGTCCGCGGCCTTGTCGAAGATCTTGCCCTTGCCGTCGGCCTGGGCCTTGGCGCGGGCGGAGTTGTAGACCTTCTCGAACACGCGCGGCACGCCGAGGACCATGGTCGGCCGGAAGGCGGCGAGTTCGTCGGTGAGGTTCTTGATGTCGCTGACGTGCCCGAGTTTGATCGGCGCGAGCACGGAGGCGACCTCGACCAGCCGGCCGAAGACGTGCGCGACGGGCAGGAAGAGCAGTACGGAGCACTCGCCGGCGCGGAACAGCGGGCGCAGCCGCTCCACGATGTTGCCGCACTCCGCGAAGAAGTTGCGGTGCGTCAGCACACAGCCCTTGGGGCGGCCCGTGGTGCCGGAGGTGTAGACGATGGTCGCGGGGGAGTCGGCGTCGGCCAGCGAGCCCCGCTCGTCGACCTGGGCGTCGGAGATGTCCGAGCCCTTGGCGCGCAGCAGTTCGACGGCGTCCCGCTCGATCTGCCAGATGTTCCTCAGCTCCGGCAGCCGGCCGCGCACGGACTCGACCGCGGCCTCGTGCGCCTCGGTCTCCACGATCGCGCCGACCGCGCCGGAGTCGCCGAGGATCCAGGCGATCTGCTCGGGGGAGCTGGTCTCGTACACCGGGACGGTGACGGCGCCGGCGCTCCACACCGCGAAGTCCAGCAGCGTCCACTCGTAACGGGTGCGGGACATCAGGGCGACCCGGTCGCCGGGGCGCACACCGGCGGCGATGAGACCCTTGGCGGCGTCGCGGACCTCGGTGAGGAAGTCGGTCGCCGTCACGTCCTCCCAGCGGCCGCCGCGCTTGCGGGCGAGGACGGCGACATCCGGGTGCTGGGCCGCGTTGCGGTGGATGAGATCCGTCAGATTGCCGTCCGCGGGGACCTCGTACAGGGCCGGAAGGCTGAACTCGCGCAAGACTGCTGCTCCTCATCGAGCGCCGGGGCCAAGTGACGTCGTGTCCGGCGTGCCGCGGCGGCTGCGGTCCGTGATCAGGGGTGAGGTGGGGTGGTGGGCCGGTGTGAGTTGACACTGGGGTCGGCCCGGACGTTACCCACCGGTAAGCGCTTCCGGGTAGGGGGTCGGCCCAGATGTTTTATCTGTCACACATCCTTGGCCGGGCTCCGGGCCGTACGGAGCAGGGTAGTCCCCTTCCCGACCGGTACGAAAGTAACCGCAGGTCGGCGGCGTCTCCCGGGACCGGGGCGGGACGGCGTAGGGTCCCACCCATGCGAGTCCATGTGGTCAGTGACGTGCACGGCAACAGCCGCGACCTCGCGCGGGCCGGGGAGGGCGCGGACGCTCTGGTCTGCCTCGGGGACCTGGTGCTTTTCCTCGACTACGCGGATCACGGCCGCGGCATATTCCCGGACCTCTTCGGGGCGGAGAACGCCGGCCGCCTCGTCGAGCTGCGCACGGCGCGGCGCTTCGCGGAGGCCCGCGAGTTCGGCGCCCGGCTGTGGGACCGTCTCCTCGGTGAGGCCGGTGAGGCCCCAGGGGGCTCCGAGGGCGCCGCCGGCGGGGCGCGCGGCACGGACGGTGACGCGGAGGAACGGCGGCGGGCGGCGCGGCACCGGATGATCGAGGAAGCGGTCCGCAAGCAGTACGCCGAGCTGTTCGCGGCCTTCCCGCAGCCGACGTACGCCACCTACGGCAACGTCGACGTCCCCCGGCTCTGGCCCGAGTACGCCCGGCCCGGCACCACCGTCCTCGACGGCCAGCGGGTCGAGATGGGCGGCCGCGTCTTCGGCTTCGTCGGCGGCGGACTGCGCACCCCGATGCGCACCCCGTACGAGATCGACGACGAGACGTACGCGGAGAAGGTGGCGGCCCTGGGCGAGGTCGACGTGCTCTGCTCGCACATCCCGCCCGAGGTACCCGAACTCTGCTACGACACCGTGGCCCGCCGCTTCGAGCGCGGCAGCTCCGCGCTGCTGGACGCCATCCGCAGCACCCGGCCCCGCTACGCCCTCTTCGGCCACGTCCACCAGCCGCTGTCCCGCCGGATGCGCGTCGGCGCCACCGAGTGCGTCAACGTCGGGCACTTCGCGGCCCACGGCACGCCCTGGGTGCTGGAGTGGTGAGCGCGGGCATCGGGCAGGCGCACCCGCGGGAGGCCGCGGTCGGAGGCGGCGCTCACGCGCGGTAGCCTTCAGCGGCGGGGACAGCAGGGGACCGGACCGTAGTGGAGGAGCCACCGCGATGGCGGAACACACCAGCTCGAGCATCACGATCGAGGCGGCACCGGCCGAGGTCATGTCGGTGATCGCCGACTTCGACCGCTATCCCGAGTGGACCGGCGAGGTCAAGGAGGCCGAGGTCCTGGCCAAGGACGACCAGGGCCGGGCCGAGCAGGTGCGGCTGCTCCTCGACGCCGGTGCGATCAAGGACGACCACACCCTCGCCTACACCTGGACCGGTGACCGCGAGGTCAGCTGGACCCTGGTGAAGTCGCAGATGCTGCGCGCCCTCGACGGCTCGTACCGGCTGGCCCCGGCCGGCGACGGCAGCCGCACCGAGGTCACCTACCAGCTGACCGTCGACGTCAAGATCCCGATGCTCGGCATGATCAAGCGCAAGGCCGAGAAGGTCATCATCGACCGGGCCCTCGCGGGGCTGAAGAAGCGCGTCGAGAGCGGCGCGCAGGCCTGACGTGAGCGCTGTCGTACGCACGGTCCTGGTCACCGGCCCGGGCGGTTCCGGCCGGACCACCGCCGCGGCGGCCACCGCGCTCACCGCGGCCCGCGAGGGACGGCGGACGCTGTTCCTGACCGCCGACCGGACCGGCGCCCCGGAAGCGGTCCTCGGTGTCGCCCTCCCGTCCCGGCCGGCAGGCCCGCCGCGGGACCCCGGACCCGCCTCGGCCGGGGCGGGGGCGGCGGAAGCCCCCTGGACCCCGCCGGTCCGGGTCGAGCGGAACCTCCGGGCCGCCCGCGCCGACTCCGGCGAGCGGCTGCGGGACGCCTTTCTCGGCCTCCAGCAGCGGGCCTCCTCGGGCCTGGACCTGCTCGGCGCCGCCCCGCTGGAACGCGAGGAACTGACCCCGCTCCCCGGCGCCGCGGAACTCGCCCTGCTGCGGACGCTGAGCGCGCTCTACACCCTGCCGGCCGCCTCCGCGGCGGCCACCGGGTCCGGATCCGGGTCCGAGACGGTCACCGGGCCGGACGGGGACTGGGACCTCGTCGTACTCGACCTGCCGCCCGCGCAGGAGGCCCTGGCCCTGCTCGCGCTGCCGGAACAACTGCTGCGCTACCTCGACCGGCTGCTGCCGCCCGAGCGGCAGGCGGCCCGCGCGCTGCGGCCGCTGCTCGCGCAGCTCGCCGGGGTGCCGATGCCCGCCCGCTGGCTGTACGAGACGGCCGACCGGGCGCGGAGCGAACTCGCCGCCGCACAGGCCGTGGTCGGCGCGGAGTCCACCACGCTCCGGCTGGTCGCCGAACCGGGCCCGGCGGGTCGCGCGGCGCTGCGCCGGATCCGCCCCGCCGTCGCCCTCTACGGCCACCGGGTGGACGCGGTGCTCGCCGGCCGGACGCTGCCGACCGGCTCGGCCGACCCGTGGCTCGGGGCCGCGTCGGGGGAGCAGCAGGCCGCGCTCAAGGCCCTGCGGGAGGAGTGGTCCGGCACCGCTCCGCTGTACGAGCTGCCGCACCTGGGCCGCGCCCCCCGCGGGACGGCCGACCTGGCGGCCCTCGGGGCGCCCCCGGTGGCGGCGCCCGCCGGGAGCCGTCCGGGGCCGGCCGTGGCGGACCGGCGGGAGGCCGACGGCACGCTGGTGTGGCACATTCCGCTGCCCGCGGCCGAGCGCGGCGAGGTCGACCTGATCCGGCGCGGCGACGAACTCGTCGTCGCTGTCGGGCCGTTCCGCCGCATCCTGCCGCTGCCGTCCGCGCTGCGCCGCTGCACGGTCTCGGGCGCGGCACTGGCCGACGGTGAGCTGCGGGTGCGCTTCACGCCCGACCCGGCGCTGTGGCCGAGGACGTCGTAACGGCGGACCGGAGGTTGCGGACCGGGCGGCTGGGGCCGGGCAGCTGAGAGCTGGACGGCGGGGGCGGCGGGGCGGACGACCGTGGGCCGGACCGGACGACCGTGGACTGGACCGGACCGGACCGGTCGGGGCGGGCCGGACGGTGGTGGACTTCACCGAACTGGACCGAACTGGACCGAACTGGACCGGACCGGACCGGACCGGGCGGCGGCGGTCGGACGACCGTGGACCGGACCGGACTGGACGGCCGCGGGCCGGACGGCGGTGGACTCGACGACCGTGGACCGGATGGCGGCGGGCCGTACGGCCGAAGGCCCGACGACGACAGACGACGACAGACGACGACAGACGACGACAGACGACGACAGACGACGACAGGCTTGACGAACTCGGTCCGGACGGCCTCGTGCGGACGGTTCAGTCCGGACGGCTCTGTCCGGACGGCCCGGCCGGGACGGCCGCGGGCCCGGTGGCCGGGGATCGCGCGGTGCCCGGCCCGTGGCCGCAGCGGTCTGAACGCCGGGCGCCCGTTCGGGTAACGTCGGAACCGGGGGCGTCTGCCGAGGCGCTTCCGCCATGATCTCGCCGCAGGAGTCCGCCATGAGCGATCCCACCGAGCGCCCCGCCGCCGACCGCGCCGGAGCACCCGCCGCAACCGACGCCGACGCCTGGGCCACGGCCTGTGCCGAGGACTTGGCCGCGGAGCGGGCCCGCCGTCGTGAGCGGTACGGTGTGCCGCCCGGCAGCGCCGCCGAGGAACTGCGCAGGCTCGCCGGCGCCGTCACCGACAAGCTCGCCTCGCTCCAGGGTCCGCTGGCCGGCATGGCGGCGCAGGGCGCCGTGCAGCAGTTCGTGAACCGGGCGCGGGCCGCCGTCGAGCCGGTCGTCGAGCGCAACCCGGACGTCTTCGACCACCTGGCAGCCGCCGGATCCGAGCTGCTGGCCGCCTACCGTTCGGCCGTCGAGAGCCGCGAGCGCGACTGGACGCGAGGCGCCAACTCCCCGGGCGGTGACGCCGGGAAGAGTGGTCCCGCGAGCGACTCCGGTGACAAGAAACGAACCGATGGGCCCGAGGGTTGTTCGGGAAGTGAACACATCGACCTCGACTGACCACCCCTCGGGTACGGTTGGTCGCAGCGGGGATCGACCGGACAACTGAGGGACACATGGGACTCACCATCGGCGTCGACATCGGCGGCACCAAGATCGCGGCTGGCGTGGTTGACGAAGAGGGCTCGATTCTCGAGACGTGCAAGGTGCCGACGCCTCCGACCCCTGAAGGCGTCGTGGACGCCATCGCGGAAGCGGTCCGCACCGTCAGCACCGACCACTCCGTCGAGGCGGTCGGCATCGGAGCCGCGGGCTATGTGGACGACAAGCGCGCCACCGTGCTGTTCGCCCCCAACATCAACTGGCGGCACGAGGCGCTCAAGGACAAGGTCGAACAGCGCGTCGGTCTCCCCGTCGTCGTGGAGAACGACGCCAACGCCGCCGCCTGGGGCGAGTACAAGTTCGGTGCGGGCGCCGGCCACGAGGACGTCATCTGCATCACCCTCGGCACCGGCCTCGGCGGCGGCATCATCATCGGCAACAAGCTGCGGCGCGGCCGCTTCGGCGTCGCGGGCGAGTTCGGGCACATCCGGGTCGTCCCGGACGGCCTGCTGTGCGGCTGCGGCAGCCAGGGCTGCTGGGAGCAGTACGCCTCCGGGCGCGCCCTCGTGCGGTACGCGAGACAGCGGGCCGTGGCGACGCCGGAGAACGCCCAGATCCTGCTCGGCCTCGGTGACGGCACCCCGGAGGCCATCGAGGGCAAGCACGTCAGCCAGGCCGCCCGGCAGGGCGACAAGGTCGCCGTCGACTCCTTCCGCGAGCTGGCCCGCTGGGCCGGTTCGGGCCTCGCCGATCTGGCCTCGCTGTTCGACCCGTCGGCGTTCATCATCGGCGGCGGTGTCTCGGACGAGGGGGACCTCGTCCTCGACCCGATCCGGAAGTCCTTCCGCCGCTGGCTCGTCGGCAGCCAGTGGCGGCCGCACGCCCAGGTGCTCGCCGCTCAGCTGGGCGGCAAGGCCGGACTGGTCGGCGCGGCGGACCTGGCCCGCCAGGGCTGACCCCGGACGGCATCCCGCGACGCCCGGCCTCCCCGCCGCCACCCGTGTGCGGGGGACCGGCGGCGTCCGGCGGGAGGGACCCGGGCCCGCCGGGGCGGGCGACGGACGGACGAAGGCGCGAGTGGAAGGTGTCGGCGGACGATGGCGGAGACATCCCGGCCGGCTCCCGGGGCGGCTGACCGGGGAGCGGCGGAGACTTACCGGCGGGCTTCCGGAAGCGCCGAGCCGGCCGGCGGCACGGCTCCGGCCGGGCTGCCCGCCTCCCGTACCGAGGCGGACGGCTCCGCCGTCGTCCGGGTCCTCAGCTACAACGTCCGTTCCCTGCGCGACGACGAGGCGGCGCTGGCCCGCGTCGTCCGGGCCTGTGCCCCGGACCTCGCGCTGATCCAGGAGGCGCCGCGGTTCTTCCGCTGGCGCAAGGCCGCGGCCCGGCTCGCCCGCGCCTCCGGGCTGGTGTACGTCACCGGCGGCGCCACCGCCACCGGCCCGCTGATCCTCTCCTCGCTCCGGGTGCGGGTCGAACGGACCGAGGACGTCCTGCTGCCGCACACTCCGGGTCTGCACCGGCGCGGCCTCGCGACCGCGGTCGTACGGGTCGGCGGTGCGCGCCTGGCGGTGGTCAGCTGTCATCTGAGCCTGGCGGCCGCGGAGCGCTACGCGCAGGCGGGCCTGCTGCTGGAGCGGCTGGACCGGGTCCGGTCACAGGTGCCGCACGCGGTCGTGGGCGGCGATCTCAACGAGCGGCCCGGCGGACGGGCCTTCCGCAGGCTCACCGGAGAACTCCGCGACGCCTGGGCGGCCACGCCCTGGGGAGGCGAGCACACCTCCACACCGGGGGACCCGCACCAGCGCATCGACGCGATCCTCACCACGGACGGCATCGAGGTCCTGGGGTGCGGGGTGCCCGCCGGGCTCCCGGGCGTGACGGACGCGGACCTCCGGGCGGCCACCGACCATCTGCCGGTCCTGGCCGCCCTGCGGATCCCGGCAGCGGACCCCGGACCCGGCCGGTAGCGGGACCGCCCGGGGCGAAGGGACCGGGCGTACTGGTGGCGAGCGTACTGGTGGGTGAGCGCCTGTGACTGAGCGCTTCAGCCCGCCGGTGAACGGCCGGGTCGACGGAGCCGAGTGCCGTCGATTTCCACAGATGGCGATTCGCGCAGACCCGGTGACGGGGACGTCCCGGCCGGGAGGGGCCCCGGCTCGCGCGCCGTCGCCCGGACCGCGCACCACAGGCGCCCCGTCCCGAAGCGCCCGCCCCGGAGCAAGGGAATCCGCCCCGGAGCACGAACGGGAAGGGGGCCGTCGCTGATCAGACCACCGCGCCGCGGCCCGGGTCGTCGTACTCGTCGTCGTCGTCCTCCCGCATCCGGGCGACCAGCGTCGCGAAGCCGCCCAGGAAGCCGCCGACGCCGAGCGTCGCGATCCACCAGGTGATCGGCTCCTGGGCCAGCACCATGACGAGCAGCAGCAGCGGCCCGCCCAGCACCGCCAGCCACGCGAACTTCGTCGTGGGGTCGGCCGAGGGAAGCGGCGGCGGCTCGGGAGGTACGAAGTGGTCCTCGTCGTCCTCGGCGGCGTTCGCCGGGGGCGGCTCGCTGGGGACCCAGTCCCGCGGGCCCGTCCCCGCGGGGAAGATGACGCTGGAGCCCAGCGGACGGCGGCCCGCGGGACCCGCGCCGTCCGCCGCACCGGGCTCCCGGCCGTCGCCGGACGCGTCGCCGCTGCCGCCGGCGTTGTTGGTGCCCTGGTCCGCGGGGGCGCTCGTGGCGCCGGGGCTGCGGTCCGCCGACCCGCCGCCGCCGAGCGACGGCTTGAGCGGCTTGTACGTCTTGTCGGACGCCTCGGGGCCCGTGGCGGCGGGCCCGGGGGAATTCCCGGACGGGTCGGCGCCCGACCCTGCTCCGTCCGAACCGCCACCGGAAACCGCGCCGCTGTCGGAATCCGTGTCGCCACCGGAAACCGCGCCGCCGCCCCGTGCCGCGCCGCCGGCATCCGGACCTCGGGTGCCGCCCGGCTCCGCAGCCGCTGCCGCGCCCGGACCCTCACCCGCGCCTGCGCCCGTGTCCGCCCCGGAGCCCGTGGCGGGGCCCCGGGCCGTACCCGCGTCCGCACCCGAGTCGCCGGGCCGCGAGCCGCCGCTCCCCGAGTCCTCGGCCGCCCCCGGGCCGGAGGCCCTGCCCGAGCCGGACCTCGGACCCGAGCCCGTCCCCGAGCCCGAGTCCGTCCCCGAGCCGGAGCCCGAGTCCGCTTCCGGATCCGCTTCCGAGCCCTTGCCCGGGTCCCGGCCGGATTTCGCGCTCCCGCCGCCCGTGTCCTCGCCCGGGAAGACCGGCTCCTCGCCGTAGCCCGCGACGATCGCCGCCCACGCGGCCTCCTCGTCGAACGGCTCCGGGCTCTCCCCGTCGCGCCCCGCCCCGGCGTTCCGCTCAGCCACCCGTCGTCGTTCCTTCCCGGTCGGCGGCGCTCGGCGCGAGCCGGCCGATGAACGCGTACGAGTCCGCGAAGATCCGCTCGGCGTCGTGGTCCAGGGTCGCCACGTGATAGCTGCGCTCCAGCCACGTCTCGGTGACGTCGGTGGAGGAGATCCGGTCGAGGATGCGGGCCGAGTCGGCGGGCGGCACGACATGGTCGCGACGGCTGTGCATCAGCAGCACCGGCCGGGTGACCCGCGGCAGCTCCGCGTCGACGATCCGGAACAACTGGCGCACGGCGTGCGCCCCGTGCAGCGGGACCCGGTCGTAGGCCGCCTCCTGGGTGCCCTCCTTGGCGATGTCGCTCGCCAGCCCCTTGGTGGTGCGGACCAGATGGCGGGCGACGGGAAGGGCGTACGCCGACAGGCCGTGCACCTTGTTCGCCGGATTGACGAGGACGAGTCCGGAGACCGCGTCGCCGTGCCGGGCGGCGAGGCGCAGCGCGAGCGCCCCGCCCATGGAGAGACCGCAGACGAAGACCTGCCGGCAGCGGGCCGAGAGCTGCCGGAACTCGCGGTCCACCTCGGCGTACCAGTCCTGCCAGCCGGTGAGCTGCATGTCCTCCCAGCGCGTGCCGTGCCCCGGCAGCAGCGGCAGCGAGACGGTCAGGCCGCGCTCGGCGAGGTGGTCCGCCCAGGGGCGCAGGGACTGCGGGGAGCCGGTGAAACCGTGACAGAGGAGGACGCCGACCTCGCCGCCCTCGTGGCGGAAAGGCTCGGCTCCGGGGAGGAGCTGCACCGGGGACTCCTGTTCGTCGGTCCCGCGAGTCGTCGCGGAGGGGTCGGGGTGTTCGCGCCGGTCCGCCGGCGTCCGGGACCGGTCCGGACCCGGGGCCGGGAGCGAGCGTACGGCTGCGGCGCGGAGCGTACTTCACCGTACGCGACGGCGCCGACACCGGGTAGATCCCCCGGGGCCCCGCGCCGCCCGCACCGTCCGGCCGCGGGGCGGCAGGCTAAAGTCGGTGGCCGGAACACAGGAGGTCCTCGGTTGCTTTACGGCGCAATGAAGCTGTCCATCGGCGGGACGCTGAAGCTCGCCTTCCGCCCGTGGGCGGAGGGCCTGGAGAACATCCCGGAGTCCGGCCCGGCGATCCTCGCGAGCAACCATCTCTCCTTCTCGGACTCGTTCTTCTTCCCCGCGATGCTGGACCGGAAGGTCACCTTCATCGCGAAGGCGGAGTACTTCAACTCCCCGGGGGTGAAGGGCAGGCTCACCGCCGCGTTCTTCAAGGGTGTCGGGCAGCTGCCGGTGGACCGCTCCGGCGGCCGGGGCGCGGGCGAGGCGGCCATCAGGAGCGGCATCGAGGTGATCCGGCGCGGCGAGCTGTTCGGGATCTACCCCGAGGGCACCCGCTCGCCGGACGGCCGTCTCTACCGCGGCAAGCCCGGCGGCCTGGCCCGGATCGCGCTGGCCACCGGGGCGCCGGTGATCCCCGTCGCGATGATCGACACCGAGAAGATCCAGCCGCCCGGCAAGGTGCTGCCGAAGCTGATGCGGCCCGGCATGCGGATCGGCAAACCGCTCGACTTCAGCCGCTATCACGGCATGGACGGCGACCGGTTCATCCTGCGTTCGGTGACCGACGAGGTCATGTACGAGATCATGAAGCTGTCAGGCCAGGAGTACGTCGACATCTACGCGACCGTCGCCAAGCGGCAGATCGCGGACGAGGCCAAGCGGCGCGCCGAGGAGGAGAAGGCGGCGAAGCAGGAGCAGGCACAGCGGGCACGGAAGGCCGGGCAGCCACAGCAGTCCGGCCGGCCGGACCGGGCCGTGGAGCCGAAGCAGGCCGGGGAGTCGGACAGGGCCGGGGAGTCGGACAAGGCCGGATAGGGCCGGTCCCGGATCGCCGCGGCGGTCCGGGCGAGGGGTGGGGGTCATGGCACTGCGTTCGGGACTGGGTTCAGGACTGCGTTCGGGACTGCGTTCGGGACTGCGTTCGGGACCGCGTACGGACACGCGGGGACGTTCCGGCGGCGCGAGCGGACCCGGAGGGCGCGCGGGACAGGAGAAGCGCCGGGCCCGCCCGCTGCGGATGTCCGTCGAGCAACCGCTCTGGCAGGCCCTCACCGGCTACCGGGTGCTGACCGCGGTCTACGCCCTCGCCCTCTTCGGCCACTCCCACGACGAGTACACCCGCCCGCTCGCCGCGGCCGCCTATCTGGCGGTGCTCGCGGCCTGGACGCTCGTCACGGTGCGCAGCGTCAGCTCGGCCGAGCGCTGCACCAGGCGCTTCCTCGTCACCGACCTCACCATCGCCGTCATCGGCATCCTGCTGACGCCCCTCGTCGACACCGCCGAGCGGATCGAGGCCGGCGGCCACACCCTGCCGTCCATCTGGACGGCGGGCGCGGTGCTCGGCTTCGCCATCAAGTTCGGCTGGCGCTGGGCCGCCGTGACCTCCGCCGTCGTCGGCGTCGCGAACCTGATCGAGCGCGGCGCCCCGGCCCAGGACACCGTGCACAACGTCCTGCTGGTCTGGATAGCGAGCGTCGCCATCGGCTACGTCACCGAGGTCGCCCGGGCCAGTGAGCGCACCCTCGCGCGGGCCCTGGAGGTCGAGGCCGCGACGCGGGAGCGGGAGCGGCTCGCCCGCGACATCCACGACAGCGTGCTCCAGGTGCTCGCCATGGTGCAGCGGCGGGGCGCGGAGATCGGCGGTGAGGCGGCCGAGCTGGGCCGGATGGCGGGCGAGCAGGAGGTGGCGCTGCGCACGCTGGTCGCGG
>NZ_WHPN01000368.1 GCF_009735685.1 Streptomyces lycii
GGGACCGGGCCCTCAGCGGCCTCGTGGCCGAGCGCTAGGGTGCGGGCAATGACTTTCGATTACGCCTCCTACATCGCCGGGCTCCCCAAGGTCCTCGCCGGTGCAGCCGCCGTCTTCCGGGACGGGCGCGGCCATGTCCTGATCGTGAAGCCGAACTACCTGGAGGACGGCACCTGGCTGTTCCCCGGCGGCACCGTGGAATCCGGCGAGGGCGAGTCGCCGCGCCAGGGGGCCGCGCGGGAGACGCTGGAGGAGATCGGGCTGGACGTCCGGCTGGGTCCGCTGCTCGCCGTGGACTGGGTGCGCGGCACGGGCCGGCCGCCGCTGGTGTCGTACCTCTTCGACGGCGGGGTGCTCGGCGACGAGCAGCTGGCGGCCATCCGGCTCCAGGAGGAGGAGCTGACCGACTGGCGCACGGTGCCGCCGGCGGACCTGCCCGGGTATCTGGCGCCCGCCCTCGCGCGCCGGGCCCTCGCGGCGCTGGCCGCCCTCGAGACGGGCAGAGGTCCGGTCGAACTGGAGGACGGCCTGGCGCCCGAAGGCGTACCGGCCGGCTGAGCCGTACGGCGACGGCGCTCGCGGGCCGGGCGCCGCGCCCGGTCAGAGCAGCGTCAGCTGGGTCGCCTCCGGAAGGTCCCGTTCCGGTGCGGCGGGCGGGGGCGTGACGCGGCGGTGCTCGCCCGGGGCCGACGGGCCGATGCCGTACTCCGCGGCCAGCTCGTGGACCTGGCGGGTGATCCGGCGCTGGTACCACTTGGGAGCGTAGGCCCCGTCCGCGTAGAGCACCTCGTACCGCCGCACCAGGTGCGGGTGGTGGTGCGCCAGCCACCGCATGAACCACTCGCGGGCCCCCGGCCGCAGATGCAGGACCAGCGGTGTCACGGAGGTCGCCCCGGCCGCGGCGACGGCCCGCACGGTCGTGCGCAACTGCGCCGGTGTGTCGCCGAGGTAGGGGATGACCGGGGCCATCAGCACCCCGCACGGTATGCCGTGTCCCGTCAGCGTGCGGCAGACCTCCAGCCGGCGTTCGGGGGACGGGGTGCCCGGTTCGACGGTGCGCCACAGGTCGTGGTCGGTGAAGCCGACGGACACGGACACGCCGACATCGGTGACCTCGGCGGCCTGCCGCAGCAGCTCCAGGTCGCGCAGGATCAGCGTGCCCTTGGTGAGGACGGAGAACGGGTTCGCGTAGTCGCGCAGAGCTGCGAGGATCCCGGGCATCAAGCGGTAGCGCCCCTCCGCCCGCTGGTAGCAGTCGACGTTGGTGCCCATCGCGATGTGGTCGCCGCGCCAGCGCCGGGAGCCCAAGTGGGCGCGGAGCAGTTCGGGGGCGTTGACCTTGACGACGATCTGCGAGTCGAAGCCGATCCCGGTGTCGAGGTCGAGATAGCTGTGCGTCTTGCGCGCGAAGCAGTAGACGCAGGCGTGTGTGCAGCCGCGGTACGGGTTGACCGTCCATTCGAACGGCATCCGGGACGCTCCCGGCACCCGGTTCACGATGGAACGGGCCCGGATCTCGTGGAAGGTGATGCCGCGGAACTCCGGGGTGTCGAACGTTCGGGTAACCGCCTCCGTGCCGAAGAGGCCAGGTGGGGCGTCGGCCGCCTCGTCGCTCAGTCCGTCCCAGCGCATGGTTCGTCCGCCCTTCGTCGTGCTCGCCCATCAAGCTAGAACAAGTATTCGAATTACGCCAGGCGACTTCCCGATTTTGGGCGCGGCACCCGCCGGTGGTTGGCTGGGGCGCGCGTCCGTGGGGGCGCGGCGGCAAGCCGACTGGAGGAAGCACATGGCGCAGGTCGAGGCCACGACGGAGCGGATCGTCGAAGCGGCACCGGAGGCGGTGTTCGAGGCACTCGCCGACTACTCCGGCACCCGTCCGAAGCTGCTCACGGAGCAGTTCAGCGAGTACGAGGTGCGCGAGGGCGGCAGCGGGGCGGGCACGCTCGTGCACTGGAGGCTCCAGGCCACCAGCAAGCGGGTGCGGGACTGCCTGCTGGACGTCTCGGAGCCGTCCCCCGGGCAGCTCGTCGAATCGGACCGCAACTCCTCGATGGTCACCACGTGGACCGTCACCCCCGCCGGTGAGGGCCGCTCGAAGGTCGTCGTCAGCAGTGTGTGGAACGGGGCGGGCGGCATCGGCGGGTTCTTCGAGAAGACCTTCGCCCCGAAGGGCCTCGGCCGGATCTACGACGGGGTGCTCGACCGGCTCGCCGCCGAGACCGGGCGCTGACGGGCGGCGTTCCCGGAGCCCGGCCGGCAGCACCGGCCCGGGGCTCCTTGCTGGGAGGCGTGCGCCCCGTCGCGGCGTCCGGCGCGCGCGGCACGCGCCTGCCGCCGCTTCCGTTCGTCGGGGCGTACGCCGTCCGCCGCGGGCGGCGGGTCGCCGCTCCCCGGCGGATGTGCGCGGGCGTGCGCCCCATTTCGTACGTTGCGGGGTGCGTACGGGCTCCACGCCTCTACCGTGGTGGAGTGCCGCGGACACAGCGGCCGGGAAGGAGCCTCCCGCCATGGACGGTGGCAACCCGCCGCGGCTGCCCCGGCAGCGCGCAGAGCCGGGCCGTGTCCCGCTCGCGGTCGTCGTCGTGGACAGCGACGGCCGGGTCTCGCACTGGAGTTCCGGCGCCCGGAAGCTCTTCGGGCCCGGGCGGGAGGAGGCCGTCGGGCGCCCGGCCGCCGATCTGATACCGGTCGCCGGGGCGCTGATGCCTCCGGGCGGGCCGGCGGCGTACGACGATCCGGCCGGCGCACGTGCCGGTTCCGGCGCAGGTTCGGGTGCCGGTTTCGGCGCCGGGGACACCGCCTTTCCCCTCCACGACGAGCCGCAGCCGGTGCCCTGCCCCACGGCCGGTCGGGCCCGGGCCTCCGGGGCGGTGCCGATCGACGTGCTCTGGTGGGCCTATCCGCTGGCCGGTCCCGGGCGGTCGCGGCTGCTGGTGCTCGCCGCCGACGGCTCGCAGCTCTCGCCCGCCGAACCGGCGGAGCGGGTGGCTCCGGGCTTCGCGCTGCACACGGAGTTCCCCGGCGCGGAGGAGCTGGCCCGCCGGCTGCCCGAGATCCTGCCCAGCATGAGCGTGGGGGAAAGCTCCCGCATCGTCGGACAGGTGCTCGAACTGGGCTACCCGGTGCTGGAGTTCAGCCGGCACGACCGGGTGCCCGTCACCCCGGACTGGGGCGTGCCGCGACGCGCCGCCCGCCGGACGCCCGCCGTGGCCCCCGCCGGGGAGCGCCCGTCGCCCGCCGCGGCCGCCGGTGCGGACGGCGCGGCCCCGGTGCCCGCCGTGCCGGAGACCGCGGGTGACCTCGAATACGCGGCCGTCCGCGAACGGCTGGAGTTCCTCAACGAGGTCAGCGGCCGGATCGGCTCCTCGCTGGACCTGACCCGGACGATCCGGGAGGTGAGCGAGGCCGTCGTGCCGCGGTTCACCGATGTCGCCGGAACGTACCTGCGCGAACAGGTCGTCGCCGGCGAGGGCTTCCCGGACGGTGTTCCCGACGTGACCACGATGTGGCACCGGGTCTGGCTGGAGCACACCGACCCGCCCGGCCGCTGGGACGACGTGGTGCCGGTCGGGGAGTCCATGCCGTTCCCCGCCGGGACGCCGTTCTTCCAGTGCATGACCAGCGGCGAGCCGGTGCTCGTCCCGCGGATCACGGAGGAGATGGGCAACGCCATCGCCTCCCAGTTCGAGAAGCGGGACATCAGGCCGCTGATCAACGGCCGGTCGATGCTCGTCGTACCGCTCAAGGCGCGCGACGTCGTCCTCGGCTTCATGATCCTTCTTCGGCACGCGGAGCGGGACGTGTTCAACGAGATGGACCGCGTGACCGGCGCGGAACTCGCGGCGCGCGCCGGGCTCGTGCTCGACAACGCCCGTATGTACACGTACCAGGAGAACGTCGCGGAGACGCTCCAGGAAAGCATGCTGCCGCAGATCGCCCCCCGGATGACCGGCTGCGACATCGCCACCCGCTATCTGCCCGGCACCCGGCAGGGGAGGGTGGGCGGCGACTGGTTCGACAGCATCAAATTGCACGGCTCGCGCACCGCCCTGGTCGTCGGCGACGTCATGGGGCACGGGCTGAACTCGGCGGCCATGATGGGGCAGCTGCGCACCGCCGTGCAGACCATGGCGGCGCTCGACCTGCCGCCCGCGCAACTGCTGCGCAACCTCGACGACCTCGCGCAGCGGCTGGGCGAGCACTACCTGGCGACCTGCGTGTACGCCGTCTACGACCCGGTCGCCCAGGAGCTGCTGATCTCCAACGCCGGGCACATCCCGCCCGTGATCGTCCGCGCGGAGGACGGCCGCAGCGAACTGCTGGAGCTGCCGACCGGCGCCCCGATCGGTGTCGGCGGTGTGCCGTTCGAGACCACCCGGGTCGCGGTGCGCCCCGGCGACCGGCTGGTGCTGTGCACCGACGGCCTGGTGGAGATGCGCGGCGCGGACATCGGTACGGGCCTCGCCGCGCTGTGCGAGTCCGCCGCGCACCCGGCCGCCTCCATGGACGACGCGTGCGACACCATCATCCGCTCGCTGGCCGCGACCCTCGGAGCGGCCGGGCACGGCGGACGGAAGGACGACGTCGCCCTGCTGATGGCACGGCTCGGCGGGCTGGCGGAGGACTCCGTGGTCACCTGGCAGTTCGCCCTCGACCCGCGGGAGGTGGCGCGCGCCCGGCTGCTGGTGCACGAACGGCTGCTGGAATGGGGCCTGGCGGACGCCGTCCCGACCGCCGAACTGCTGGTCGGCGAGGTCGTCACGAACGCGGTCCGGCACTCCCACAGCCGCCATGTGGAGCTGCGCCTGGTCCGCGCGGACGACGTGCTGATCTGCGAGGTCGCGGACGACGACCACGCCCTGCCGACGCTGCTCGACGCCGGTCCGAACGACGAGCGCGGCCGTGGTCTGCGGCTGGTCAGCCGGCTGGCGCGGGAGTGGGGGGCGAGCAGGACCGCCCAGGGCAAGACCGTATGGTTCGAACAGGCTCTCGGGGGGCGCGGCTGACGGTGCGCGCGCCGCCCGGCGGAGCGCGCGACCGCGACGGCGGGAAAGAGCGGTCCTGGCACTTGTCGCCGTCAACTTCCCGCATATACAAGGAAGTTGACATGGCGCCACCGGTTCCGCGAGGCCATCGCGCCTCCGGTGCCGTGGCGGGCCGGGACTGCGGGCGGGAGCTGCCATGAGCGTGTCGAATCGCTACCGGAACGCCTGGGAGTCCTTCTGGCGCGAGGCGCCCGAAGGCCCCGGCGGGGTCTTCTGGGACGCCGGGCCGGAGCTGGTGGCCGCGCGGCACCTGCCGCTGTTCGCGCCGCACTTCCCGCGCGGGCTGCCGCTGATCGACGTGGGCTGCGGCAACGGCACCCAGACCCGCTTCCTCGCCGGCCACCTGGGCCGTACGACGGGCGTGGACCTGTCCGCCGCCGCCGTCGGGCGGGCGCGCCGCGCGACACCGGACACCTCCGGGGGACGGCTGGTGTACGAGCAGCTGGACGTGGTGGACGAGGAGGCCACCCGGGAACTGCACGACCGGCTCGGCGACGCCAACGTCTATCTGCGCGGCGTCCTGCACCAGAGCGAGCCCGCCGACCGCGGTCCGCTGCTGGCGGCCGTCGCGACCCTCGTCGGCGAGCACGGCCGCGCGTTCCTCACCGAGCCGAGCGCCGCCGCGGGGCCGTTGCTGACGGGACTGGCGAGCGCCCCCGGCGGGCCGCCGCCGAAGCTGCGGCCGGTCCTGGACCACGGGATAGCGCCCGCCGAGGTGGCGGACGAGGCCGTGCCGGAACTGGTCCGGCAGGCGGGGCTGACAGTGCTCGACGACGGCGTGGTGGACCTCAACACCGCAGAGTACCGGACGGACGGCTCGCGCATCGTCCTGCCGTCGTTGTGGCTGGTCGTGGGCCGTACGGACGCACCGCCCAGCTGACCCGGGGCAGCTGTCCGGCGAGTTTTCCACAGGCCTGGCAGCGCTGTCCGGCACCGCGTACGGTTTCGCACATGAAGATCCTCATCTCCGCGGACATGGAGGGCGCGACCGGCGTCACCTGGCCCGCCGACGTGCTCCCGGGGCATTCCCAGTGGGAGCGCTGCCGCCCGATGTTCACGTCCGACGTGAACGCCGCGGTCGCCGGGTTCTTCGCCGGCGGCGCGGACGAGGTCCTGGTCAACGAGGCGCACTGGACCATGCGCAATCTGCTGCTGGAGCAGCTCGACGACCGCGCGCAGCTGCTCACCGGGCGGCACAAGTCGCTCAGCATGGTCGAGGGCGTCCAGCGGGGGGACGTGGACGGCGTGGCCTTCGTCGGCTATCACACGGGCGCCGGCGCGGAGGGCGTCCTGGCCCACACCTACCTCGCCAATTCGATCACCGGCGTCCGGCTGAACGGCGTCCGGGCGAGCGAGGGCCTGCTCAACGCCCATGTCGTCGCGGAGTACGGCGTGCCCGTCGTCCTCGTCACCGGGGACGACCGCACCTGCGAGGACGCCCGCGGCTACGCGCCCCGGGCCCGGGGCGTCGCCGTCAAGGACTATGTCTCGCGGTATGCCGCGATCTGCCGCACCCCGTCGCGCACGGCCGCGGACATCCGGGCTGCGGCCGAGGAGGCGGCGGCCCTCGCCGTGCGGCACGAGCCGGTGCGGGACGCCGGTCCGTACACCGTTGAGCTGGAGTTCGACGCGGAGCATCTGGCGGGCGCCGCGACCGTGGTCCCGGGCGTGGAGCAGACCGGCGAGCGCCGGGTCTCCTACACGGGCGACACCATGTATGAGGCGATTCGTTGCTTCAAGGCGGTCACGACCGTCGTATCGGCGGCGGTGGAGGAGCAGTATGGCTGACATGACGGGGACGACCGGCGTGGACGACCGGGCCCTGGACGAGGTGGTGGCCTTCACCTCGGACCTGATCCGTATCGACACCACCAACAGAAGCGGCGGCGACTGCCGCGAACGGCCCGCCGCCGAATACGTCGCGGAGCGGCTCGCGGGCGCCGGTCTGGAGCCGGTGCTGCTGGAGCGCGACCCGGGACGCACGAACGTCGTGGCCCGCGTCGAGGGCACCGACCCCGGTGCCGACGCGCTGCTGGTGCACGGGCATCTGGACGTGGTGCCCGCCGAGCCCGCCGACTGGACCGTGCACCCCTTCTCCGGGGAGATCCGCGACGGCGTCGTCTGGGGCCGGGGCGCCGTCGACATGAAGAACATGGACGCGATGGTGGTGGCGATGGTGCGCTCCTGGGCGCGCACCGGGGTCCGGCCGCGCCGGGACATCGTGCTGGCCTTCACCGCCGACGAGGAGGACAGCGCCGCGTGCGGCTCCGATTTCCTCGCCCGGCGGCATCCGGAGCTGTTCGAGGGCTGCACCGAGGGCATCAGCGAGTCCGGTGCCTTCACCTTCCACGCCGGCCCCGGCACCCGGCTCTATCCGATCGCCGCGGGGGAGCGGGGCACCGCCTGGCTGGAGCTGACCGCGCACGGCAGAGCCGGCCACGGCTCCAAGGTCAACCGGGAGAACGCCGTCAGCCGGCTGGCCGCCGCCGTCACCCGCATCGGGGAGTACCCGTGGCCGGTGCGGTTGACGCCCACGGTGCGCGCCGCGCTCGTCGAGCTGGCCGCGCTGCACGGCATCGACGCCGACCCGGACGCCCCGGACTTCGACGTGGACGCGCTGCTGGCCAAGCTCGGCCCGGCCGCGGCGCTCGTCGAGGCGACCGTCCGCAACAGCGCCAACCCGACGATGCTCGACGCCGGGTACAAGGTCAACGTCATTCCCGGCAGCGCCACCGCGTTCGTCGACGGCCGGATGCTGCCGGGCGCCGAGGAGGAGTTCCAGGAGACCCTGGACCAGCTCACCGGGCCCGATGTGGACTGGACGTTCCACCACCGGGAGGTCCCGCTCCAGGCACCGGTGGACTCACCGGCCTTCGCGGCGATGCGGGAGGCCGTCGAGCTGTTCGACCCCGGCGCCCGGGCCGTGCCGTACTGCATGTCCGGCGGCACGGACGCCAAGCAGTTCTCCCGGCTCGGCATCACCGGCTACGGCTTCGCCCCGCTGAAGCTGCCGCAGGGCTTCGACTACCAGGCACTGTTCCACGGCGTCGACGAACGGGTCCCCGTCGACGCCCTCCACTTCGGCGTCCGGGTGCTGGACCACTTCGCCCGGACGGCGCCCTGACGGCCACCCCGGCCGGTCCCACGGTGCGGTACCGCCCGCGACTCACGGAAGGCAGAAGAACATGGCGGCCACGACCCCGTACGGCGCATGGCGGTCACCGATCGGTGCCGCACTCGCCGCGTCCCACGACGGGCACCCGGAGTATGCGGGCGCCGTCGGCGACGAGGTGTGGTGGACGGTGCCGCGCCCCGGGGAGGGCGGGCGGCGCGCGCTGGTGCGCCGCCGCGTGGACGGCACCGAGGAATCCGTCCTTCCCGCCCCGTGGAACGTCCGCAGCCGGGTCGTCGAGTACGGCGGCCTGCCCTGGGCCGGTGCGGCCCGGGAGCGGGGCGGTCCGCTGATCGTCTTCGTCGACTTCTCGGACCAGCGGCTCTACGCCTTCGAGCCGGACGCCCCGGGATCCCCGGCGCCGCGGCCGCTGACCCCGCTCTCCCCGGTCGGAGGCGGACTGCGCTGGGCCGAACCGCAGTTGCACACCGCCCGGGGCGAGGTCTGGTGCGTGCTGGAGGAGTTCACCGGCGAGGCGCCCACCGACGTGCGGCGCCGGGTGGCGGCCGTGCCGCTGGACGGCTCGGCCGCCACGGACCGCTCCGCGGTCCGCGAGCTGAGCGACGGGCGGCACCGCTTCGTGGCGAACCCCCGTCTCTCGCCGGACGGCACCCGGGCCGCCTGGATCGCCTGGGACCACCCCAGGATGCCCTGGGACGGCACCGAGCTGCGGCTCGCCGACGTCACGGCCGAGGGCGCGTTCGCGCGGGAGCGGACCGTGCTCGGCGGGCCGTCGGAGTCCGTCGCGCAGGCCGAATGGGCGCACGACGGCAGCCTGCTCGCCGCGTCCGACCGCAACGGCTGGTGGAATCTGTACCGGGTCGGCCCGGACGAGGTCACCCCGCTCTGCGCGCGCGAGGAGGAATTCGCCGGGCCGCTGTGGAAGTTCGGCTGGCGCTGGTTCGCACCGCTGCCCACCGGACTCGTCGCCGTCGTCCACGGCCGCGGGGCGACCTCCCTCGGGATCCTCGACCCGGAGACCGGTGACCTCTGCGACGCCCCCGGACCGTGGACCGAATGGGAGCCCTCCCTCGCGACAGAGGACACCCGGGTCGTCGGCGTCGCCGCCAGCCCGCGCAGCGCCTACGAGGTCGTCGAACTCGACACGGCCACCGGGCACGCCCGGGTGATCGGCGCCGAGCACCGCGACCCGGTGGACCCCGCGTACTACCCCGAGCCGCAGATCCGCACCTTCACCGGCCCCGAGGGCAGGGAGATCCACGCGCACGTCTATCCGCCGTACAGCCCCGACCACGCCGCGCCCGGCGGCGAACTCCCGCCCTACGTCATCTGGGCGCACGGCGGCCCCACGTCCCGCGCACCGCTGGTGCTGGACCTGGAGATCGCGTATTTCACCTCCCGGGGCATCGGCGTCGCCGAGGTCAACTACGGCGGCTCCACCGGCTACGGCCGCGCGTACCGCGACCGGCTCCGCGGCCAGTGGGGCGTCGTCGACGTCGAGGACTGCGCCGCCGTGGCCAGTGCCCTCGCCGACGAGGGCACCGCCGACCGGGACCGGCTGGCGATCCGCGGCGGCAGCGCGGGCGGCTGGACGGCGGCCGCGTCCCTCACCAGTACCGACCTCTACGCGTGCGGCACGATCATCTACCCCGTGCTGGACCTGGAGGGCTGGGCGCGCGGCGGCACCCACGACTTCGAGTCGCGCTATCTCGACGGTCTGGTCGGCCCGCTCGCGGAGCATGCCGAGCGCTACCGTTCGCGTTCCCCGCTCCGGCAGGCGGACCGGATCACCGCGCCGTTCCTGCTGCTCCAGGGGCTGGACGACGTGATCTGTCCGCCCGAGCAGTGCGAGCGGTTCCTCGCCGCGGTCGCGGGGCGGGGCGTCCCGCACGCGTATCTCGCCTTCGAGGGGGAGGGCCACGGCTTCCGCCGGGCGGACACGATGATCCGGGCTCTGGAGGCCGAGTTCTCGCTCTACGCGCAGACGTTCGGGATCACGGCGCCGGACATGCCGGCGCTGGCTCTTGTGAGATGAGAGCCGAGGCCGACGTTGGTCGTCCGCTCCGGGGCGGACCATGACGACCAACCGGCCGGCGAACTGCACCGGCCGTGATCGTGGGCTGTGTGCGCGGACGGACCGGCGGAGCGGCGGACCGGCCGGTGGCGGGACGGACCGGTCCGGCCCGGGCGGCGCGGCTGGCCGGTGCGGCGTCGGGAAGGCGGTTGGGGGGACGGGCGGGTCGGGGACCGGGCCGGCCGAGCGCTGACGGCTGTGGCCCGGTGCGACCGGCGGCGGGGTGTGAGGCGGCCCGGAATTGGTCCGGGGCGGAGGTGTGAGAGAGGCGGTCCCGTGCCGGTCCGGGCCGGGGGCGGCGCTGGATCAGCACCGGGCCGGGTGCGAGGCGGCCCGGAATTGGTCCGGGGTGCTGGGGGCGGCGTCGGGGTGTGAGGGAGGCGGTGCCGTACTCCGCCGGCCGAGGGCGGGGGCGGAGCCGGGTTGATCTGGGGCGGGGGTGGCGCGTACCGGTCCGGGGTGGGGCGGCGCGGGATCGGAGGCGGCCCCGTACTCGGTCGGCCGAGGGCCGGGTGCGGAGCCGGGCTGATCCGGGGTGGGGCGGTGCGTACCGGTCCGGGCCGGGGGCGGCGCCGGATCGGAGGCGGCCCGTACTCGGCCGGCCGGCCGGGGCGGAGCAGGGCTGGTCCGGGATGGCGCGGGGCCGCCCCGGGGTGAAATGCGGAAACGGGAACGGGGGTGGGGTGAACCGAACCACGAGGTCCCGTGCGGGCCCCATCGTGCGGGGCGGGGCGCGGGCGGGAGGCTGGACGTACAAGATCCCGCACGGGGCGGGATCCGCGTCCAGGAGGACCACCATGGCAGGACCGGCCCGTAGCTCGGGGGACGTACTGGGGCGAGCGGTGCTGCACACGGTCGCGCGGGGCGCGTTCGGACTGCCGCTGGCCGTCGCCGCCGTGCCGATGGCGCTCCTCGGCGCGGGCGACGCGGCGGCGCGGGCCCAGGTCGCCGTCATGAGGCGGTTCGCCGGCGGGGCCGCGCGGCAGGAACCGGCGCATCCGGAGCGGCCGGACGGCCGGTCCCGCGCGGGCACGGGCGGCGCGGTGTCGTCGGGGCCGGGGACAGGGCGGGGCGGCGCGGTGTCGCCGGGGCCGGGGCCGGGGGCGGGCCGGGTCGTCGCCCACAGTCTTCTGGTCGGGCTGCCCGCGCTCGTCGCCTTCGCCGTGGTCGGACTGTGCGTCTTCGGGGTCTACTCGGGCTACCTCTACTTCCTCCGTCCGGACGCCTCGTTCGCGCTCGGGCACCCGTTCACCCCGGACCACCGGTTCGACGCCTCCTGGGGAGGACCGACCCTGGTCGGCGCCTGGTTCGTGCACGCCCTGGTCGTCCTCGGCTTCCATGTCCTGGCCGTCCCGCTCGTCCGCGGGCTGACGGCCGTACAGGACCGGGCGACCCGGCGGCTGCTGGTCGGGCGGGAGGGGTGAACCGCGGGCGCCTCCGGCGTGTTCTCATCGGGCCGTTCGCGCCGCGAAGCCTGGGCGCGCTGCTGTTCGCGGTTCTCTCCGCGCCGCTTGCCCTGGCCGGAGCGGTGCTCCTGCTCGGCGGGCTGCTCGTGGGCGCGGCGCTGTCCGTCACCCCGCTCGGCCCGTGGCTGCTCGCGCTGGTCCTGCGCGGTGCCGTCGGGCTGGGCGCGCTGCACCGCGGGTTGCTCAAGGGGCTGCTCGGCGTCCGGGTCGAGCCGCCCGTGGTCCGCCGCAGACGGGGCGCCTTCGGCTGGCGGCGGGCCGCGCTCGGTGACCCGGCGGGATGGCGGGCCACGGGCTGTCTGCTGCTCGCGCCGCTGACCGCGCTGCTCGGGCTGGTCACGGCCACCCTCGCTTACGCCTACGGGCTGCTGTTCCTGCTGTATCCGGTGCTGCGGACGGTCAACAACACCACGGTGGCAGGGCCGGACGGCCGTCCGCGGCATGTCGGATTCTCCTTCGCCGGCGTGGAGTTCGATGTCTGGCCGCTCCAGATCGTGCTGGTCGCGGCCGGGATCCAGCTGCTGCTCAGCACGCCCTGGCTGATGCGTCAGGCCCTGCTGCCGCATCGCACGCTGCTGGGCGCGCTGCTGGGGCCCAGCGCGGAGCAGCGTCGTATCCGCACCCTGGAGCAGACCCGTTCGCAGGCTGTCGAGGACGCCGTGGCCACGCTGCGGCGCATCGAGCGGGATCTGCACGACGGCACACAGGCCCGCCTCGTGGGGCTGGGCATGCACCTCACCATGATCCGCGAGCTGCTGTCGGCCGGTGCCGAGCGGGAGCGCGTGCTCGCGGTGGTGGACACCGCGCGGGACAACGCCCGGCAGGCGGCGGCCGATCTGCGGGACCTCGTCCGCGGCATCCATCCGCCGGTGCTGGACCAGGGCCTCGACACCGCCCTGGAAACGCTCGCCGCGGGCTGTGCGCTTCCCGTGACCGTGCACGCAAAGCTCGGCGGGCGGCGGGCCTCGCCGGCGATCGAGAGCATCGCGTACTTCTGTGCGGCCGAGCTGCTGGCCAACGCGGTCAAGCACAGCGGGGCGAGCGCGGTCACCGTGGACGTACGCCGCACGGACGCGGCCACGGACACCGCCCCGACACCGGCGACGGGCCCGTACGGACCCGCCGCGGCAGCCGGACCCGCCGCACCCGCCGCAGCCGCCGGAGCAGCCGCGGGCGCAGGGCCCGAGTCGGGGCCCGGGACAGCGCCCGAGTCGGCGGCCACGGCAGAGTCCGGGTCAGCCCCGAACGCAGCGCCCGACGCAGCGACGAACACAGCGCCCGAGTCGGTAGCCGACGCGGCACGCGACGCGGGGACGAACGCGGTCACGCCCGAGGCCATGGCCCGGAGCACGGATCCCGCCTCGGCCCCCGAAGCCGACGGCGGCCGCCCCGGCGGCGACGGAAGCCGTGGGGGAAGCCGTGACGGAAACCGTGACGGGAACCGTGAGGGAAGCCGTGACGGGAACCGCGGCAGCGACCGTCACCCGGCTCGTCACCACGCCTGCCGCCCCGCCCGCTCCGCCCGCCCCGCCGCCCGGGCCCGCGGCGCCGCCGCGCAGGCGGTGCTGCGGCTGACGGTCTCCGACAACGGGCGCGGCGGTGCCCGCCCCGGCGCGGGCACCGGGCTCACCGGGCTGCTCGACCGGGTCGGCACGGTGGACGGCACACTGGTCACCGACAGCCCGCCCGGCGGGCCCACCGTCGTCACCGTCACCCTGCCCTGCTGACCGCCCCGCCCATGCCAGGAGCCCACCGCCATGCGTGTCGTCATCGCCGAGGATTCGGTGGTTCTGCGCGAGGGCCTCGTACAACTCCTCGCGCTGCGCGGCATCGAGGTCGCCGCCGCCGTCGGCGACGCGGAGTCGCTGCACGCGGCCGTGGCCGAGCACCGGCCGGACGCGGCGGTGATCGACATCCGGCTGCCGCCCGACCAGACCGACGAGGGGCTGCGGGCCGCGGTCGCCATCCGCCGGGCCCGGCCGGGGACGGGGGTGCTGATCTTCTCGCAGTACGTGGAGACCCGCTACGCGGCCGGTCTGCTGGCCGACGACGCGAAGGGCGTCGGCTATCTGCTCAAGGAACGGGTGGTGGACCTGGACGAGTTCACCGACGCCCTCCGCCGGGTCGCGGCGGGCGGCACCGCGCTGGACCCCGAGGTGGTGTCCCAGCTGTTCGGGGCCGCCCGGCGGACCTCCGCGCTGGACAGGCTCACGCCGCGCGAGCGGGAGGTGCTGGCGCTGATGGCGGAGGGGCACGGCAACGCCGCCATCGCGGCGGCGTTCACCGTCTCGGAGCGGGCGGTGGAGAAGCATGTGGCGAACATCTTCAGCAAGTTCGACCTGCCTCCGTCCGAGCCCGGTCACCGCCGGGTGCTCGCGGTGCTGCGCTACCTCGAATCCTGAGCGGGAGAAGGCGGCCGCCCTCACCCGCACCTGGGAGAGCCAGTTCCTGACCGGCCTCCTCCAGCCGGAGGCGTACGCCCGGGCCGCCGGACCGGCCGGCCCGCCACCCGCTCGGCCGGGGCTGCACCGCGCGCGGCCGGCGCCCACACCCGTGCGGCCGGACAGCCACCCCGTTCGGCCGGGGTTGTCCCGTGAGCGGCCGGGGCCCTCACCCGTGCGGCCGGACGGCCACCCCGTTCGGCCGGGGTTGCACCGCGCGCGGCCGGGGTCCTCGCCCGTGCGGTCGGACGGCCACCCCGTTCGGCCGGGGTTGCACCGCGCGCGGCCGGGGTCCTCGCCCGTGCGGTCGGACGGCCACCCCGTTCGGCCGGGGTTGTTCCGTGAGCGGCCGGGGCCCTCACCCGTGCGGCCGGCCCGCCACCCCGCGCGACCGAAGTTGCACCGTGAACGGCCGGCGCCCACACCCGTGCGGCCGGCCCGCCACCCCACGCGACCAAAGACGCACCGCGCGCGGCCGGTGGTCTTCACCCCGGAGCGGCCCCGGGCATCCAAGCCTGCCCGGCCGGTGGTGTGCCCCCTGATGCCGCGGTGCCGCCGCTCCGTCACCCCCCGATGCCGGGCCGTCCGTCACCCCGCAGTGCCGCGCCGCTTCGTCACCGAGCGGTGCCGGGCAGCGCCGCCACCCCGCGGTGCCGCCTGCTCCGTATCCCTCTGATGCCGCGCCGCGCTCCGTCACCCGCGGCCCGGCCCCTTCCGTCAGCCCGCGCGCCCGCGATTTGTGCCCGCCTGCCCGCGGTCCGCGTCCGGTTGCCCGCGGTCCGTGCCCGGCCGGTCGGTGGCCGTTCGTGCGGCCGGGACGACGACGGGCGAACCGTCGCCGGGCGCGGGGAGGATGTCCGCGTCGACACCGTACAGCTCCTTGACGAGCTGAGCGTCGACGATGTCCCGGGGCGCCCCGGACGCGACGACGAGGCCGTCGTTCATGGCGACCAGGGTGTCGGCGTAGCGGGCGGCGCTCGCCAGGTCGTGCAGGACCATGACGACCGTACGCCCCGCGGCGGCGACCTCGCGGGTGAGTCCCAGGACCTCCACGGCGTGGCCCATGTCCAGCGCGCTGGTCGGCTCGTCGAGGAGGACGACCGGCGTCTCCTGCGCGAGGACCATCGCCAGCCAGCAGCGCTGCCGCTGCCCGCCGGAGAGCTGGTCGAGGCGGCGGCCGGCCAGCGCGGCGACGCCGGTGGCCTCCAGCGCCTCGCGTACGGCCCGCTCGTCCTCCCGGGACCACTGCCGGAACAGCCCCTGGTGCGGGTGGCGTCCGTAGCGTACGAGGCCTGCGACGGTGACGGCCTCGGGCGGCTGCGGGGACTGCGGGAGCAGCGCGACGCGGTGCGCGGCCTGGCGCTGTTTCAGCTGCCAGATGTCGGCGTCGCCGACCCGGACCCGGCCCGACTCGGGCTTGTGCAGCCGCGCGACGGCGCGCAGCAGGGTGGACTTGCCGCAGCCGTTGGGGCCCACGACGGCGACGACCCGTCCGGCGGGGACGGTGAGGTCCACGCCGCGCACCGCGAGCTGGCCGGGATAGCCGGCGCGCAGCCCTTCGACCACCAGTTCGTGCCCGGCCGGGGTGGCGGCCGAGGCCCCGGCGCCCGGCGCGGGGGCCGGGGCGGTGTCGTCCAGGGTCGTCGGGTCCGCAGTCACTCGGATCACGCCTTTCCGGTCTTCTCTTTGCCGAACAGCACCCACAGCAGGAAAGGGCCGCCGAGCACGCTGGTGACGACACCGACGGGTATCTCCACGGGCGCGACGACCCGGCCCAGCGCGTCGGCGCCCGCGGTCAGCGCCGCGCCGAGGAGGGCGGAACCGGCGACCGGTACCCGGTCGGGCCCGCAGAGCCGGGACGCGACGACGGGGGCGGCGAGGGCCACGAAGGAGATCGGTCCGCCGACGCCGACGGCGACGCCCGCGAGCAGGACGGCCAGCGTCAGCGCGACACCGCGGACCAGGCGCACGTCGACGCCGAGCGCGGAGGCCGTGTCGTCGTCGAAGCGCAGCGCCCCGAGCCGGTTGCCGGAGGCCAGGGCGAGCGGCACCAGCACGGCGAGGCAGATCAGCAGCGGTACGGCGACGCCGTAGTCGCGGCCGCTGAGGCTGCCGACGCTCCACAGGAAGATGCCGCCCGCGCTGCTCTGGTTCTGGCGGGACATCACCAGGTCGCCCACGGCGCCGACGACGGTGGAGACGCCGATGCCGACGACGAGGACGCGGTAGCCGCGGGTGCCCATGCCGCCGGCGGCGAACACGACGAGGACCGCGGCCGCGACCGCGCCGACCGGACCGAGCCACCAGTCGCCCACCATGGCCGTCGAGCTGCCGACGACGGAGGCGACGACGACGGCGGTGGCGCCCTCGTTGACGCCGATGACGTCGGGTGTGGCGAGCCGGTTGCCGGCCAGGGTCTGGAGCAGGCAGCCGGAGATGCCGAGCGCCGCGCCGACGAGCAGGCCCACGACGATCCGGGGCAGCCGGAGGTCCTGCACGATCATGTTGGTGGCGAAGTCGCCGGTGCCCAGCAGCCCCCGCACGGACTCGGTGAGGCTCATGCCGGTGGAGCTGGCGAGCGTCGCGAGGACGACGACCACGGCGATCACGGCGGTCAGCGCGAGCGAGACGAGCGCGGTGCGGCGCGGGAACAGCCAGGACAGCGTCCCGGCGCGCAGCGGCACCGCGTCCGCCGGCACGAGCGACGGACCGCCGGACGGACCGCCGGACGGACCGCCGGAAGGACCACCGGACGGACCGCCGGAAGCGCCACCGGAAGGACCGCTGGACGGGCCGTCCGCCGGACCGGCGGACGGAAGGGCGGACCGACCCGCGGACCGACCGGTGGACCGACCGTTGGACAAGCCGTTGGACAGACGGCCGGAAGCACTGGCGGAGGGGTCACCGGAAGCACCGCCGGAGGGAGCACCGGAAACACCGCCGGAGGGGTCACCGGAAGGACCGTGGGACGGGCCGTCGGACGGGATGGTGGAAGGGCCGGTGGACGGGCCGTTGGAGGTGCCGGTGGACGAAAGCGTGGCGGCCTCGCCGTCGTACGGCCCGTCGGCGCCCGGCGCGGGCACGGCCTCCCGCCGCGTCGGCCGGGTCACGACCGGGCTCCCGGGGCGCCGAGGGAGAGCATCCCCCGGGACCGTGCGATCCAGATGAGCAGGGGCCCGCCGACGAGCGCGAGCAGCACGCTGACCGGTGTCTCCCAGGGGCGGATCACGATCCGGGCGAGGATGTCGGCGGCGATCATCACATCGGCCGCGACGAGGGCCGAGAGCAGCAGCTGCGGTGCCATCCGAGGGCCCGTCACCACGCGGGCCGCGTACGGGGCGAGCAGCCCGAGGAAGGCGATCGGCCCGGCCATCGCGACCGCGGCCCCGGCCAGCAGGGTCACGGCGACGGCGACGACCAGCCGGATCCGGGCCGGGTGGTGGCCGAGTGCCCGGGCCGCGTCGTCGCCGAGGGCGAGCGCGGACAGCGGCCGCACCGCGCCGAACGCGATGGCGAGCCCCGCGACGACGAGCGGGGCGAGCGCGAGGGCCGTGGACGTCTCGACGTTCGCGAGCGAGCCGATGGTCCAGTAGCGGTAGTCGTCGAACGTGCTCTGGGTGCCGAGGAGTACGTACGAGGTCATGCCGTGGAAGGTGGCGCCGAGCGCGGAGCCGGCGAGCACCAGGCGCAGCGGTGACGCGGCGGCCCGGCCCGAGGCGGCGAGCAGCAGCACGACACCGCTGGCGAGGACGCCTCCGGCGAGCGCCCAGAGCAGGATGCCGTAGGCGGAGTCGGTGCCGAAGTAGGTGAGGCCGACCACGACGCCCAGCGCGGCACCGGAGTTGACGCCCAGCAGCCCTGTCTCGGCGAGCGGGTTGCGGGTGACGGCCTGGAGCAGACAGCCCGCGGCGCCCAGGGCGGCGCCGACGAGGATGCCGGCGAGGGTGCGGGGCAGCCGTACGTCCATCACGGCGAGCCGCACGTGCGCGTCCGCGCGGGCTGACGGGTCACCGGTCAGGAAGTCCCAGGAGCGGCTCATCGGGATGGTGTTGGAGCCGGTCAGCAGCGACAGCAGCGAGAGGGCGAGCAGAGCCGCGGCCAGCGCGGCGGCGGCCCGCAGGACGGGGCGGGCCGGCGGCCGGAGTCCGGCTCCGGCCGGTGGCCCGGCCGCGCCGGAGGCGGTGCGGCGGACGGCGCCGGGTGCGGCTTCGGTGTCGGCCGCCGGTACCGGATGTGCCGGCGGGCCCCCTTGCGGATGTGGCATAAGGTTAGCCTAGCCTAAGCATTCCGGGGGTCCGGAGGCGGGCCGGGCTGCCGCCTGCCCGCACACCGTACGCCCGCCCGTTCATCCCGACGTCCCTCGCCCTCGGAGAGATCCATGCCCTCGTCCCGCTCCGCCCGCCCCGGCCTGACCGCCGCCGTCGCCCTCACCGCCGCCACCGTTCTCACGCTCGCCGGCTGCGGCTCCGAGGACTCCGGCGGCAAGGCCGCAGCCAAGGCCGGCGGCGGGTCCGAGGGGCGTACGGTCACCGACGCCACCGGCGCCGAGGTCGAGACCCCCGCCCAGCCGAAGAAGGTCGTGACGCTCAGCGAGAACGACCTGGACAGCGCGCTCGCACTCGGTGTGAAGCCGGTCGGGCTGTCGGCGGGCCGCGGGCAGAAGGGCGCCCCGGAGTACCTGGGTGACGACGCGAAGGGCATCCCCGTCGTCGGCGCGGTCACCGGGCCGGACATCGAGAAGGTCGTCCGGGCCCGCCCCGATCTCATCCTGGCCGGGCAGATCGCCGACAAGCAGGTGCTGAGCCAGCTCCGCGAGATCGCGCCGACGGTGGTCACCGCGGGCAAGGGCAAGACCTGGAAGGACTCGTTCACGCTCGCCGGCGAGGCGCTCAACAAGTCGGACGAGGCCAAGTCCTTCCTGGCGGACTACGACCGCCGGGTGGACGAGGTGAAGGAGGCCATCGGTGACCGGGCGGGTTCGTCCGTCAGCGTCGCCCGCTACTCCGCGCGCGGCACCGCGGTCATGCAGCAGGGCGTGTTCATCAGCGATGTGCTGAAGGACCTCGGCTTCGAGCGCCCCGGCATCCAGAACGACCGGGGTGAGGGCCACTCGACCCCGGTCGGCGACGAGGACATCGAACAGATCGACGGCGACTGGCTGTTCATCGGCACCCTCGCGTCCACCGGCAAGGACGCCGACCTGTTCGAGGAACTGAAGAAGAAGCCCGCCTACCGGCAGGTCGGCGCGGTCGAGAAGGGCAACGTCACCGAGATCGACGGCTCGATGTGGACCAGTGTGGGCGGTGCCCGGGCGTCGATGAAGGTGCTCGACGACATCGAGAAGGCTATGGCGGAGTGACGGCCGTGGGCGGGCGACGGTCGCGGTACGAGCGCGGCCGTGGTGAAGCGACGGCCGTGGCCGCGCGATCGCCGCTCCGGCAGGACGGCCGTGGTCAAGCGACGGACGTGGTGACGGCGCGGGCGTGGTGACGGCACGGATGTGGTGACGGGACGGCCGTGGCCGGTGGCGGACGTGACGAGGTGGCGGACGTGGCCAGGTGACGGCCCGTGGTGAAGGCGCGGCCCGTGGTGAAGTGACGGGCCGTGGGTGAAGTGAACCGGCCGGGCCGACCACCCGGAGGCGGGGGAGGCGGCGGGTGTCCTCGGAGGGCACCCGCCGCGTCATGCGCCCAACCGGACTGTGTTAGGTTAGGCAAGCCTTACTTGAGGGGTCGTCGCGGTTCGCCGCGGACGGCCGGAACGGAACGAGAGGAAGCGCCGTGCAGGAGCCGGAACTCGCAGGCCGTGTCGCCCTGGTGACCGGTGCCGGGCAGGGCATAGGCGAGGCCGTGGTGCGCGCACTCGTGGAGCGGGGCGCGCGCGTCGCGGCCGTCGACCGCAACGCCGAGGGCGTCAAGGAACTGGAGGCCGAGTTCGGCCCCGCCACCGTCACCGCCCATCCGGCCGATGTCACCGACAGCGCCGCCGTCGACGAGGTCGTGGACCGGGTCGAGCGGGAGACCGGCCCCCTCGGCATCCTCGTCAACGTCGCCGGCGTGCTGCGCACCTCACCTGTCGTGGACCTCGGCGACGAGGACTGGTCACAGACCTTCGCCGTCAACACCACCGGCGTCTTCCACACCTCCCGCGCGGTGGCCCGCCGCATGTCCGGGCGCGGCTCCGGCTGCATCGTCACCGTCGGCTCCAACGCCGCGGGCGTTCCCCGCGCGGGCATGGCGGCGTACGCCGCCTCCAAGGCCGCCGCCACCATGTTCACCAAGTGCCTGGGCCTGGAACTGGCCCGCACCGGGATCCGCTGCAACGTCGTCTCACCCGGCTCCACCGACACCGCGATGCAGCGCGGCATGTGGGGCGGCGACCCCGACGCGCCCGACCGGGTCGTCAACGGCGACCCCGCCTCGTACCGCGTCGGCATTCCCCTCGGCCGGATCGCCGCGCCCGGCGACATCGCGGACGCCGTCACCTTCCTGGTCTCCGACCGCGCCCGGCACATCACCATGCACGACCTGTACGTGGACGGCGGCGCGACGCTGCGCGCCTGACCGGCGCCCGGACCGCGGCGCGACCGGTGTGTCCGGCCGGTCCCGTGCGCGGAGGCGTGCACGGACGCATGCCCGGACACCGCACCGCAGTGCACAGCCCCGCCCCGTCGCACCGTCTCACCATCGCTCAGGCGCACCGTCGCGACAGCCCACCACCCCCACCCACCCAGACCCGGCTCCACGAGGCCGGAGAACAGGAGCAGCAGGTGACCACGGCTCACGATGCCGCTGCCACTGAGGCTGCCGGCCGGCGGCAGACCGGCACCGTCCCGACCACGGCCGCGGTGCCTCCCGGCACCGGACCGGCGGGCACCCCCGCCACCTCCCCGGCACCGGCGGGCCCCGGTCCGGGCAGGGCCGTGGGGCCGGCTGCCGCGCGGGGACCGCGGGCCGCCGCGGACACCGCGCGGACCGCCCCGGCAAGCGGTGTGGTGGGAGCCGCCACCGCCCTGCTCGACGCGTACGCAGGAGGCGACAGCCGGTTCTTCGCCTCCCCGACCAGGACCCTGCTCGCCCGCGGCACCCGCGCCGTGGTGCCGCACGACGAACGGCCGCTGCCGCTCCGCGTCACCGAGACCCTCCGCGCCGCCCGCGCCGCCGCGGCGGGCAGCCCCGTGGTCGTCGGCGCCGTACCGTTCGACCACACCGCCCCCGCCGCGCTCACCGTCCCCGCCGGCACCAGCTGGGCCCCGCCGCTCGCCGAGGACCCGCTCGTCGCGCTCCCCGCCGCCACGCCCGCGGCCACCGCCTGGGAGGTCACCCCGGTGCCCGCCCCGGAGGTCTACGGCGCGGCGGTCACCGAGGCCGTACGGCGGATGCGCCGCGAGGAGTTCGGCAAGGTCGTCCTCGCCCGCACCCTCGAACTGGAGTCGCCCCGGCCGCTCGACATCCCCGCGATGCTCCAGCGGCTCGCCCGCCGCGACCCGTCCGGCTACACCTTCGCCCTGCCGACCGGTCCCGGCCGCACCCTCCTCGGCGCCAGTCCGGAACTGCTCGTCTCCCGGCGCGGCGGGCGGCTCGTCGCCAACCCGCTGGCCGGTTCCGCGCCCCGCAGCACCGACCTCGCCGAGGACGTGCGCCGCGCCGCCGCGCTCCTGGAGTCGCCGAAGGACCTGCACGAACACGCCGTGGTCGTCGACGCCGTACGGGAGGCCCTCGCCCCGTACTGCACCGCTCTGGAGGTGCCCGAGCGGCCCACGCTGGTGCGCACCGCCGCGATGTGGCACCTCTCCACCACCGTCACCGGCGAGATCCGCGACCCCGCCGCCGCGTCCGCCCTGGAGCTGGCCTGCGCGCTGCACCCGACGCCCGCGGTGTGCGGCACGCCGACGGACACCGCGCGGGACGTCATCGCCGAGCTGGAACCCTTCGACCGGGGCTTCTTCACCGGCGTCGTCGGCTGGCAGGATGCCGCGGGCGACGGCGAATGGGTCGTCACCATCCGCTGCGCCGAGGCCGAGGAGCGGTCCCTGCGGCTCTACGCGGGCGCGGGCGTCGTCGCGGCGTCCTCCGCGCAGGCCGAGACCGACGAGACGGCCGCCAAGTTCCGTACCTTCCTCCACGCCGTGGGAGCCGACCAGTGAGCACCGCGCACATCCCGGCCACGCCGGGCACACAGGACACGCCGGACAAGCCGAGCACACAGGGTGCCCCGGGCGCGCCGGGTGCGACGGGGACGCCGCCCGGTCCGGACGGGGCCCGGTCCGCGGCCGCCCCGACCTGGCCCGCCGAGTACGCCGAGCGCTACCGCGCCGCCGGCTGGTGGCGCGGCGAAACCTTCGGGCAGGTGCTCCGCGAGCGCGCGGCGGCCCACCCGGACCGGATCGCGGTGGTCGACCCCGGCCCCGCGCCCGACGGCTCGGCCACGCGCCGCTGGACCTACCGGGAGCTGGACGAACGGGCCGACCGGCTCGCCGCGGGCTTTCTCGCCCGGGGCATCGCCAAGGGCGACCGCGTGGTCGTGCAACTGCCCAATGTCGCCGAGTTCTTCGCCGTGCAGTTCGCGCTCTTCCGGATCGGGGCACTGCCGGTGTACGCGCTGCCCGCGCACCGCGAGACGGAGATCCGCTACTTCTGCGAATTCACCGGTGCCGTCGCCTACGTCGTGCCCGATGTGCACGCCGGCTTCGACCACCGGGACCTCGCGGCGCGGATCCGCGGGGAAGTCCCCACGCTCCGGCACGTCTTCGTCGTGGGCGAGCCCGGCGAGCACACCGCGCTGACCGACGCGGAGGCCGACCCCGGTGCGGAGGCCGAGGTGCCCGGCGACGGCCCGGCCCCGGACGACCTGGCCTTCCTCCAGCTGTCCGGCGGCAGCACCGGAGTGCCGAAGCTCATCCCGCGCACCCACGACGACTACATCTACTCGCTGTGGGGCTCCAACGAGATCTGCGCCGTCGACGAGCACAGCGTCTACCTGTGCGTGCTGCCCGCCGCGCACAACTTCCCGATGAGTTCGCCGGGCACCCTCGGCGCCTTCTACGCCGGTGCCCGTGTCGTGCTCTGCCCGCAGCCCGGCCCCGATACGGCCTTCCCGCTGATCGAGCGCGAGGGCGTGACCATCACCGGGCTGGTGCCGCCGCTGGCCCTGGTCTGGCTGGAGGCCGCCGAGCGCGGCACGCACGACCTGTCCAGCCTCCAGGTGCTGCTGGTGGGCGGCGCCAAGTTCAGCGCGGAGGCCGCCCGCCGCGTGCGGCCGACGCTGGGCTGCACGCTCCAGCAGGTGTTCGGAATGGCGGAGGGCCTGGTCAACTACACCCGGCTGGACGACCCCGAGGAGATCATCGTCACCACCCAGGGCAGGCCGATCTCCCCGGACGACGAGATCCGGATCGTGGACGAGGAGGACAACGACCTGCCCGCCGGTGAGACCGGCCATCTGCTGACCCGCGGCCCGTACACCATCCGCGGCTACTGGAACGCGCCCGAGCACAACGCCCGCGCCTTCACGGCCGACGGCTTCTACCGCACCGGTGACGTCGTGCGGATGACGGAGACGGGGCACCTCGTGGTCGAGGGCCGCGCCAAGGACCAGATCAACCGGGGCGGCGAGAAGGTCGCGGCCGAGGAGATCGAGAACCACATCCTGGCCCACCCGTCCGTACACGACGTGGCCGTCGTGTCGATGCCCGACGCCTATCTCGGCGAGCGCACGTGCGCCTACGTCGTGCTGCGGGACGGCGCGGAGCCGCTCAAGCAGATCACCGTCAAGAAGTTCGTACGGGAACGGGGTCTCGCCTCGTACAAGGTGCCGGACCGTGTCGAGTTCGTCGACGCCTTCCCGGCCACCGGCATCGGCAAGGTCAGCAAGAAGGACCTGCGCGCCGCCATCGCCGAACAGGTCCGCCGGGCCGCGGACGGCTGACGGCGTACCCCGCCGGCGCCCCGCCCCCACACCGCTCGAAAGGCAACCCCACCACCATGGCCCTTCCCGCCATCGCCCCGTATCCCATGCCCGAGGCCGGCGACCTGCCCGCCAACCGGGTGGACTGGACGCCCGACCCGGACCGGGCGGTCCTGCTCGTGCACGACCTGCAGAACTACTTCCTGCGCGCCTTCACCCCGGACACCTCGCCCGTCACCGAGCTGCTGGCGAACGTCGCCCGGCTGAAGAAGGAGTGCGCGCGCCTGGGGGTCCCGGTCGTCTACTCCGCGCAGCCCGGCGGCCAGACCCCCGCGGAGCGGGGACTCCAGCAGGACTTCTGGGGCCCGGGGCTCCCCGACGACGAACAGGCGAAGGCCATCCCGGAGGCGGTGGCGCCGGAGGCCGGGGACACCGTCCTGACGAAGTGGAAGTACAGCGCCTTCGTGCGCAGCGACCTCGCCGAGCGGATGGCGGCGCAGGGCCGCGACCAGCTCGTGATCGTCGGCGTCTACGCGCACATCGGTGTGATGATGACGGCGTGCGACGCGTGGATGCGCGACATCAAGGCGTTCCTGGTGGCCGACGCCCTGGCGGACTTCTCCGAGCGCGACCACCGCACGGCGCTGGAATGGGCGGCCGCCAAGTGCGCCGTCGTCACCACCACCGACCGTCTTTTCGAGGGGAAGTAGGCACCATGGCACTCACCCTGGAGCAGATCCGCGCCGACGTCGCCGACGTGCTGGGCGAGGACCCGGCGGACATCCCCGACGACGAGAACCTCGTCGACTACGGCCTGGACTCGGTCCGCATCATGGCGCTGGTGGAGCGCTGGCGGCGGGACCACGGCACCGAGGTCACCTTCGTGGACCTGGCCGAGCAGCCCGCCATCGAAAAGTGGGCGCCCCTGCTGGGGGCCGCGGCATGACGGTCCACGACCTGGCCGCGGCGCGCGGCACGGACACCTCCGCGGCGGGCGGCACGGACACGTCCGCGGCGGGCGGTGACGGTGCGGCAGCCGGTGAGCCGGCAGGTGCGGCGGCGGTCGCGCCCGCCGGTCCGCCCGCCCTTGCGGCAGCCGGTGAGCCGGCCCGCCCCGGGCCCGACCGCGGGCTTCCGCTGACGGCCGCCCAGTCCGGCATGTGGTTCGCGCAGGCCCTCGACCCGGACAGTCCGGCGCAGAACACCGCCGAGCTCGTGGAGATCCACGGCCCCGTCGACCCGGAGCTGTTCGTCCGCGCCCTGCACCGGGTCGCGGGCGAGGCCGACGCCCTGCGGGTGCGGCTCGTGGAGACCCCGGACGGACCCCGGCAGCTCCCGCTCGCCCTGGGCCCGGCCCGCGCCGCCCCGGCACCCGGCCCGGCCCGCGACACCGGCCCCACCACGACCACGGAACCCGCGCGGAACCCGGCCCGGGACACCGTCCCCTCCGGCGCCGTCTCCTCCTCCGCCGTCTCCTCCGGCGACGCCCCCGCCGCCACCGTTCCTTTCCCGTTCCACCTCGCCGACCTGCGCGACCGCACCGACCCGGACGCGGCCGCGCGGGCCCGGACCGGCGACGACCTGTCCCGGCCGTTCGACCTCGCCGCCGGACCGCTGTTCGCGCACGCCCTCTTCCGCGTCGGTGACGAGCGCTGGCTGTGGTACCAGCGGGTCCACCACGCCGTGATGGACGGCTACGGCTACTCCCTGCTCGCCCGCCGCACCGCCGAGGTCTACACGGCGCTGGCCGCGGGCGAGGAGCCCGGCCCGAGCCCCTTCGGCCGCCTCGGGGACCTCGTCGCCGAGGACACCGCCTACCGCGCCTCCGAGACGTACGAGAAGGACCGCGCCCACTGGACGGAGCAGTTCGCCGACCGCCCCGAGGTGCCGAACCTCGCCGGACGCACCGCCCTGCCGTCCCGCACCTTCCTGCGCCGCACCGCCCGCCTCGCGCCCGAGGCCACCGAACGCGTCCGCGAACTCGCCTCGTCGCTCCGCGCGACCTGGCCCGACGTGCTGATCGCCGCCCAGGCGCTGTACGTCTCCCGGGCCACGAACTCCCGCGAGGTCGTCCTCGGGCTGCCGATGATGGGCCGGATGGGCTCCGCGGCACTGCGCATCCCCGGCATGGTCATGAACGTCCTGCCGCTGCGTCTGACCGTCGCCCCCGGGGACACGTTCGCCCAGCTGACCCGGCAGGTCGTCCTCGGCATCCGCGCCGCCCGCCGGCACCAGCGGTTCCGCTACGAGGACATCCGGCGCGAGCTGGGCCTGCTCGGCGAGGGCCGCTCCCTGGTCGGCCCGCTCGTCAACGTGATGCCGTTCGACTACGGGCTGACCTTCGCGGGCGCCCGCTCCGACGCGCACAACCTGTCCGCCGGACCCGTGGACGACCTCACCGTCAACATCTACGACCGCGCCGACGGCTCCGGCCTGCGCATCGACTACGACGGTAACCCGGCGCTCTACGAGGAGCCGGAACTCGCCGCCCACCAGCGCCGCTTCCTGCGACTGCTGACGGCCGTCGCCGAGGGCGACCCGCACGCCCCGACCGGCTCGCTCGCCCTGCCGACCCCCGTCGAACGGGACCTGGTCCTCACCGAGTTCAACGACACCGCGCAGCCGGTGCCGCCCACCACGCTCATCGGCCCGATCGAGGCCCAGGCCGCCCGCACCCCGGACGCGCCCGCCCTCGTCTTCCGCGGGCGGACCCTCTCGTACGCCGGACTCAACGCCCGGGCCAACCGGCTGGCGCGGGAACTGACCGCCCGCGGCGTCCGCCCGGGCACGCTCGCCGCGGTGGCGCTGCCGCGCTCGGTGGACCTGATCGTCACCCTGCTGGCGGTGCTCAAGGCGGGCGGTGCCTATCTGCCGCTGGACCCGGACTACCCGGCCGGGCGGCTCGCGTACATGCTGGAGGACGCCGCCCCGGTCTGCGTCGTCACCGACGCGGCCACCCGCGCGGCGCTGCCCGCCACCGGGCGGCCCGTGCTGGAACCGGGCGACCCGGAACTGGCCGCGCGGCTCGCCGCGCACCCGGCCACCGACCCGGGCCGCGCCCTGACCCCGCAGCACCCCGCGTACGTCATCTACACCTCCGGCTCCACCGGCCGCCCCAAGGGCGTCGTCGTCCCGCACTCCGCGATCGACAACCGGCTCCGCTGGATGCAGGCCGAGTACCGGCTCGCCCCCGGCGACAGGGTGCTCCAGAAGACGCCGTCCGGCTTCGACGTGTCCGTGTGGGAGTTCTTCTGGGCCTTCCGGCAGGGCGCCACCCTCGTCGTCGCCGAGCCCGGCGGCCACAAGGACCCGGCCCACCTCGCCCGGCTGATCCGCGAACAGGCCGTCACCACCGTGCACTTCGTGCCGTCCATGCTCCAGGTGTTCCTCGCCGAGCCGGCGGCCGCGGACTGCGACGGGCTGCGCCGCGTGTTCTGCAGCGGCGAGGCCCTGCCGCGGGAGACGGCCGAGGAGTTCCACCGGGTGCTGCCCGGGGTGCCGCTGCACAATCTGTACGGCCCGACCGAGGCCGCCGTCGACGTCACCCACCACCCGTGCGTCCCCGGGGAGCGCGGCCCGGTGCCGATCGGCAAGCCCGTCTGGAACACCCGGCTGTACGTGCTCGACGCGGCACTCCAGCCGTGCCCGCCCGGCATCCCCGGCGAGCTGTACCTCGCGGGCGTCCAGCTGGCCGACGGCTACCTGGGCCGGCCCGCGCTCACCGCCGGCCGCTTCGTCGCCGATCCGTTCGGGCCGCCCGGCAGCCGGATGTACCGCACCGGCGACCTGGCCCGCCGCCGGGACGACGGCGCCGTGGAATACCTCGGCCGCACCGACCACCAGGTCAAGCTGCGCGGCCAGCGCATCGAACCGGGCGAGATCGAGGCCGCGCTGGCCGCCTGTGAGGGCGTCGCCGCCGCCTGCGTCCTGGTCCGCGAGGACCAGCCCGGCAACCAGCGGCTCACCGGCTATGTCACGCCCGCCGCGGGCACCCCCGGCGGCACGCCCGACCCCGACGCGCTGCGCGCCGAGCTGGCCGGGCAGCTGCCGGACCACATGGTGCCGCAGGACCTGCTCGTCCTCGCCGACTTCCCGCTCAGCCCCAACGGCAAGCTGGACCGCGGCGCGCTGCCCGCCCCCGACCGGTCGTCGGCCGGGCGCGGGCGCGCCCCCCGCACCCCGCAGGAGGAGACCCTCGCCCGGCTGTTCGCCGAGGTGCTCGGGGTGCCGTACGTCGGCGTCGACGACGGCTTCTTCGACCTGGGCGGCAACTCGCTGCTCGCAGCCCGGCTCGTCGCCCGGGTCCGGGACGCGCTCGGCGCGGAACTCGCCGTCGGAGCGCTCTTCCGGGCCCCGTCACCGGCAGCGCTCGCCGACCGGCTGCACGTCGCCGGCGACAACCGCGAAGCCCTCGGCGTGCTGCTGCCGCTGCGCCCCGTCCGGCCCGGCTCGCGCACCCCGCTGTTCGTGTTCCACCCGGCCGGCGGCATCAGCTGGTGCTACTCGGGACTGCTCGCGCACCTCGGCGCCGACCAGCCGGTGTACGGACTCCAGGCCCGCAACCTCGCGGTGCCGGAGGACATGCCCGGCACCATGGAGGAGATGGCCGACGACTACCTCGCGCAGCTGCGCAAGGTCCAGCCGCACGGCCCGTACCGGCTGCTCGGCTGGTCCGTGGGCGGCGTCGTCGCGCACACCGTCGCCGTCCGCCTCCAGGAGGCCGGGGAGCGGGTCGACCTGCTCGCGCTGCTCGACGCCTACCCCTCCGACCAGTGGCGGGACCTGCCGATCCCGGCCGAGGCCGACGCGCTGGGCGCGCTGCTGCGGATGGCCGGTTTCGAACCGCGAGGTGACACCGACCGGGAACAGGTGCTGAACTTCCTGCACGAGGAGGGCAGCGCGCTGGCCAACCTGCCGGAGCACACCCTCAACTCGGTCGTGGACATCGTCGTCAACAACGCCCGGCTGATGCGCACGCACCGGCACCGGGTCTTCGACGGCGACCTGGTGTTCTTCACCGCCGCCGCGCCGCGCGCGGAGAGCTGGCTGGACCGGCGGGGCTGGGCGCCGTACGTCACCGGCCGGCTGCTCAACCGCGACCTGGACTGCCTGCACCCGCAGCTGACGCAGCCGGAACGGATCGCCGAGGTCGCCGGGGTGCTCGCGCCCCGCCTGGCCGCCGAACCGGCTGCCGAACCCGTCGGCGGGCCGGCCGACATCCCGGAGGAGAACGCCCGATGACGAATCCCGGCCCCTTCGACGCGCCGGACGGCCCCCGGGCCGTCGAGCCCACCCACCGGGTGCTGCGCAACGCGGCGGGGCAGTGGTCCCTGTGGCCCGCGTTCGCCCCGGTCCCGGCCGGCTGGGACACCGTGCACGGGCCGGCGCCGCACGCGTCCTGCGAGGAACACGTCGAGCGGGCGGCGCGGGCGGCGGCCGAGGACGCCGCGAGATGACGGCCGTCCGGCCCGCCGGGGCCGCGTCGCCGCGCTGGCTGCTGCCCGCCGGGCCGCCACCGCCCCGCTGGGACCCGGCGGGCGGCACCGCGCTGTGGCTGGTCTGCGTGCCGGAGCACGACGCGGCGCGCGGCGCCGGGGCCTCGTACGGTCTGCTGGACGCCGGGGAGCGGCGCCGGGCCGCCGCGTTCGTCCGGGACGTCGACCGGCGGCGGTACCGGGTCGCGCATGTGGCGCTGCGCAGGCTGCTGGGCGGATACCTCGGCCGTGACGCGGCCACCGTCGTGCTGCGGCGCGAACCCTGTCCCGGCTGCGGCGGCCCGCACGGCCGGCCGGCCGTGCCGGGGACCCCGCCGCCGCTGCACTTCTCCCTCTCGCACGCCGGGGACCTGGTCCTGATCGCCGTCGCCGCCGTACCCGTCGGCGCCGATGTGGAGGCGCTGCCGTCCGCGTCGACCGCCGCCGACGTGGCGGCCGCGCTGCACCCCGGGGAGCGTGCCGAACTGGCCGCGCTGCCCGCGGCGGACCGGCCGGCCGGCTTCGCCCGCTGCTGGACCCGCAAGGAGGCCTACCTCAAGGGCACCGGCACGGGGCTCGCCGAGGACCCGTCGGTCACCTACGTCGGCGCCGGGCCGGAACCCGCACGGCTGCCGCACTGGGACCTGGCCGACGTGCCCGTCCCGGCGGGTTACGCGGCGGCCTGCGCGGTGCGCCGCACGGGCGGCGCCGCAGCGGGCCCGGGAGCGTAGCCGGACCCGGGCGGCGGCGGGCGGCTCCGGCGCGGGGTGGCGGTGCGCCGTTCCGGCAGCGTTCCGAGCGGTCCTGTCGTGCCGTCCGCGATCTAGGATGGCGGGATGCGTGAGAGCGGTTATCTCCTGTCGGGCCCCAGGGTGGCGATCCGTCACCTGGAGGCGGAGGACGCCGACGAGTACACGGCCTGCGTACGGGCCAGCCAGGAGCTGCACCACCCCTGGATCTCCCTGCCGCGCACCCGCGAGGACTTCACCGCGTATCTCCAGCGCTTCGACGGCCTGGGCCGGAAGGGCTTCGTCATCTGCGAACGGGACAGCGGCCGGCTCGCCGCCGGAGTGGCGATCAACGGCATCGAGTACGGCTCCTTCCGGTCCGGTTCGCTCGGCTACGGGGCCTTCGCGCACGCGGCCGGACGGGGCCTGATGACGGAGGGACTCGGACTCGTCGTCCGGCACGCCTTCGACGCCCTTGCCCTGCACCGTCTGGAGGCCAACGTCCAGCCCGGCAACGAGCCGTCCCGGCGGCTGGTGCGGCGGCTCGGCTTCCGGCTGGAGGGGCTGTCGCCGGACTTCCTGTTCATCAACGGCGCGTGGCGGGACCACGAGCGGTGGGCCGTCACCACCGAGATGCTGGCCGGGACGGGCGGCGCCGCGGCCCGCACGGGGCGGGCCGGCGCGGACCCCGCGAAGGGGGACGAGGCGAGGCCGGACGACGCGATTCCGGACGATACGGGGCCTGATCACACGACGCGGGCCGCCGCGGCCGGGGACGGCACGGGGCGGGACGGCGCCGGGCGGGGCGACACGGCCCAGTCCGCCGCGGGCTGAGCACGATCCGCCCGCGGGACGGGCCCGGCACCCGGCGGGCCCGCGCGGGGACGGCGCCCGCGGACCTGCGCGAGAACGGCACCCAGCGGTCCCGCGCGAGAACGGCGCCGCGGACACCGGGCCGCCGTACGGCGCCGGGCCGGCCGGCTTCCGCCGCGCACACCCGGCCGCCGTCCGGCGCCCGAGCCGGCGGCTTCCGCCGGTCTCAGTCGCCGAGCAGCGCCACCAGGCCGTCGGCGAGTTCCGTGCGCCAGCACAGATAGTCGTGGCCGCCGTTGAACTCCCGGTAGTCCGCCGCGTACCCCTTCTCCCGCAGCGCGTCGCGCAGCCTGCGGGAGGCCGGCAGCAGCACCCACTCCTGCTCGCCCGCCGACAGCCGGAAGCGCACCGGCAGCCGGGGCGACCGGCGGACCAGCCCGGTCAGCCACTCCGCCTGCGGGCCGTCCGGCCACCAGAACGACCCCGACTGGGACAGCACGTTGCCGAACCGGTGGGGCGCGCGCAGCGACGCGTACGCCGCCATCAGCCCGCCGAGGCTCTGCCCGGCGAGCACCGTGCGCCCGGGATCGCCCGTGACCGGCCAGCGGTCGCCGGCCCACGGCAGCAGTTCGTGCTCCAGGAAGTCCGTGAACGCCTCCCCGCAGGCCAGTTCGGACCAGCGGGTGTCGCTGTCGGCGGAGTCGGGCAGCAGCGCCAGCACGGGCGGGATGCGGCCGTCCGCGATCAGGTTGTCCAGGAGCACCGACACCGACAGGCCGGGTTGCCACATCTCGCCGTCGAACAGCACCAGTACGGGCAGCTCACGGGCCCCGGCGGCGCCCGGGGGCTCGTACGCCCACACCGTTCGCCCGCCTCCGAGGGCGGCGCCGGGCAGGGTGTGCCGGGAGACCGTGCCGGCCGGCACGGCGGTCCGGGGTGTCCAGCCGGCCGCTCCGGGGGCGTCCGGCAGTTCGACGACGGACAGCGGGGCGCCGCCCCAGCGGCGCGGAAAACGGCGCGCGTTCAGCGGGTCGGGGCGCGGACGGCCGCGCAGCCACGTCCAGTAGGCGGCGCCCGCGGCGGGCCCGGGGCGGTCGCCGTCCGGGCCGTCACCGGCGTCCGGGCCGTCGGCCGCGTCCACGCACAGGGCGTAGGTGGCGCGCCAGTCGCGGCGCATGCGCACCGACCAGTGCCACACGTCGGTCCCCGGGATCCGCTCGCACAGATTGCCCGCCGGGTCGCGCGGGTCCATGACCTTGTTCGGCAGCACCAGCACCGCGCGGGTGCCGTCGCCGCCGCGCCACAGGAAGGTGACGACGGCGTACGCGGGGTCGCCGTCCGGGTCGGGCTCGACCAGCGGGGTGCCCTCGGCACCGACCGTCCGCCAGAAGT